>JAHFQC010000050.1:12226-36386 GCA_023259375.1 Alphaproteobacteria bacterium | reverse complement strand
GAATCTCCCGGATTTCTGTCGCGGGCAAAACGTGCCGTACCAAGCCTCAGTTCCGGGGGAACCGGGAACCCGCATTCCATTTAGGGTAGAATCGACGGATAATCGCAACCGACGTTTCATTACGGGGACTGGCTATGGTGCAATATTCCTCCATGCGGTTCTGGCCCGATAAGGGCGTGTGCGACCGCACCATCGATCGCCTTTTGGCGCTGCGGGCCGGATTGGCCAAGGATGTGACGGCATCGTCGAAGACGACGTCGTTCCATCTGGCGACCTGGAACATCCGCGACTTCGGCGGTCACAAACTCAATCCGTGTCCGCGGTCCGACGAGGCGCTGGTTTATATCGCCGAGATCGTGTCGGCGTTCGATCTGGTGGCGATCCAGGAGGTCAATGACGATCTCGCCGCGTTCGACAAACTGATCCGTCTGCTCGGTTCGCATTGGGACTACATGGTCACCGACACCAGCGGCAACCAGGAACGGCTCGCTTTCGTGTTCGACAAGCGCAAGATTTCGTTCCGCCACATTGCCGGCGAGATCGTGCTGCCCGAGGTCAAAGGCAAGCCGGTGGCGCAGTTTAACCGCACGCCGTATCTGGTGTCGTTCCAGGCGGGCTGGTTCAAGTTCAATCTCTGCACGGTGCACATCTATTACGGCTCGGCCACCGACACCGCCAAGCGCATCGCCGAGATCGATGCCATCGCCCAGTTCTTCGCCAAGCGCCAGAAGCAGACCGGCGAGACCTATATCCTGCTCGGCGACTTCAACATCCTCAATCCCGATGATGCCACCATGAAACCGCTGTTGGGCGGCGGCTTCGAGGTTCCGGTGGAGTTGCGCAACCCGACCGCGCTGGCCACGGTCAATTATTACGACCAGATCGCGCTCAAACCCGCCAAGCGTCAGGTCGAAATCGCCAAGGCCGGCGTGTTCGACTGGCAGAGCTACGTCTTTCGTGCGCCCGACGACTACGAAACCTACAAGCCGCTGATCACCGGCAAGAACGATCTTGCGACCTACAAGAAGTGGCGCACCTGGCAGATCTCCGATCACAAGCCGCTGTGGGCGGAGATCCGCGTCGACTTCACCGACGACTATCTCAAGAGCCTGAAATCGGATGCGACGCCGCTCGCCGATTTCAAGTCGAAGTAATGCTCACGCGGCGCGGCGGGCGGCGTAGGCCGGATAGTAGTCGGCCATCAGCCGGTCGCGATAGCGCATCAGATTGATCTGGTCCTCGACGTAGTCGCGCAACGAGGACACGAACACCGGTGCCGCTGCGGCGGCGATCATCGCGAAGGCGGTGGCGTCGACCGCCGACGGCGCCGGACCCATCAGATACGCCTTGTTGCCGAGAAGGGCCGCCAGCGCCTTTAAGCTGCGGCAGCCGAGATCGGCGACTTCCTCCGGCGCGTGACGGCCGAGGCCTTGGCCGTACAGCGCTTGCGTAACATGGCTGCGCGCCGCAGCCCGCGCTTCCTCGCGGCGGTCGGAAGGCAGGGTATCGAAGAAGTGCGCCGGACCGGCGGCGAAATTGTCGTCGATCATCCAGCGCTGATAGACGATCGCCCAATAGAGATGGTCTTCCAGCATGCGTTCGATCGCCCAGCTTCTCGCCCGCATGTCGGCAGTGAGGCCGCGGTCGAGATCGATGCCGTAGCCTTTCTCGATGTGATCGCGGATGAAAGTGGAGTCACCGATCCGGCTTTCGGCCTCGACGATATACGGGATCTTGCCCTTGGGGCTGTCTTCGCGGCCGCCGCGTTCGAGGCGATAGGGAATTTCCGCCATCTTGAGCTGGACTTCCGTCTTCATCACGAAAGGACTGGCTTGCGGCAGACCGAAAGCGGGAAATGAACCGTAGAGTGTGATCATCGCGGTAACTCCTTGGAGCGCTTTCAGAAAAAGTAGGGTCCGGTTTTCCGTCCGAAAGCGCGACAACTAAAAGAATCTGGAGCAGTTCGTTGGTGAAGCGGTGAACTGCTCCAGTGGCTGACAAACTACTGCCACCCTGCTGACAGCCTACTGTCAGCAGTGCGATAGACGGTGTTATGGCGATAGTCGTTGAACACAAGATCGCCGCCCGGCATGACGCGCACGCCGTGGATTTCAATATCGGCTTCGCGCGCCGGCGTGCCGTTGGCAAACAGGGTTCCTTCGCGTCCGCTGCCAACGAGAACCTGCCGGCTGCCATTGCGGACGACGATCAACCGGCGCGCCGCAGTATCGGCGATAAAGATGTCGCCTTTTGCATCCACATCGACACCATGGGGAACCTTGGCGCCGATGGTGCCTTTGGGATGCGGCGTGCCGCTTAAGTCCCTCACCGCGGTTTCGATGCGTCCGTGCGCAAGCTTGCGAATAGCGAAATTCAGGCTGTCGCAAATATAAAGATCGCCGTGCGGATCGATGCCGATGCCGTAGACGTCATTGAGCAGCGCCTCGCGCGCGTCGCCGTCGCAATAGCCGGGCGCGCCGGTTCCTGCGACGCGGCGGATGCGGCCGTCCGGTGTGACGGCACAAATAATGTCGTGGCCGTAGTCATTGAAATAGACGGTTCCCGCGGCATCGACCGCGACACCGGCGGGATGATTCAAATGCACCGCGGTGGCCGCGCCATCGTAGCGGCAGGGATCTTCCTCGCCGCCGCCCGCCAGTGTCGTGATGATGCCTTCCGCGGAAACGCGCCGGATGCGATTGTTGCCGGAGTCGGCAATATAGATAGCGCCGGAACGGTCGACCGCCACGCCTTCCGGCCGGTTGAGCTGAGCGCTGACAGCCGGGCCGCCGTCCCCGGAAAAACCTGTGCTGCCGTTTCCGGCCACGGTGGTGATGATCGCGCGCTTCGCGTCGACCCGCCGGATAGTGCTGTGTTTCAGTTCGGCGATCAGCACAGCGCCGTCGCCGTCCACCGCCAATCCCGCCGGTCCGTCGAGTGCCGCCGCCGTGGCCGGACCGCCATCGCCGCTATGTCCCGCCTCGCCGGTTCCGGCCAGCCGGTAGAGGCGCACGGGCGCGGCGGCGCTCGCGCTGCGGGCCACGATCAAGCCACTTATTAATCCGCCCGTTTGGCGCCGCGTCAGTTGCATATCTTCCCCCTTGGTTGCGCGGGGCTATACTGACACCCTACTGACAGCATGCTGTCAGCAGTGCGTCAGCAGGGTGGGCGCATGAGAGAGGATGTCGATGCGTAGGGCCGACCGATTGTTTCGCATCATCCAGGTGTTGCGCCGTCGCCGCCGCCCGGTGACGGCGAACGAGATTGCCGAAGAACTCGAAGCCAGTCCGCGCACGATCTATCGCGACATCGCACAATTGATGGCCGATCGCGTGCCGATCCGCGGCGAGGCCGGTATCGGTTATGTGCTCGACGGTGGGTTCGACATGCCGCCTTTGATGCTGACCGCCGATGAGATCGAAGCGGTGATGCTGGGGGCGCAATGGGTGATGGGGCGCGGCGACACGGCGCTGAAGCGCGCGGCGTCGGACGTCGTCGCCAAGATCGGCGCGGTCATCCCGGAACACTTACGGCCGATTTTGATGGAACCGGCCGGTTCCGCAGCGCCGGCGATGCCGGATGCACCGGAAGACGTGATCGACATGGCGCGGGTACGTACCGCCATCCGCGCCCAAGGCAAGATCCGTCTGGTCTACCGCGATGAGAAGGGCACTGAGACCGCGCGCGTGATCTGGCCGATCGCCGTCAGCTATTGGGAACGCGTGCGCCTGATCGTCGCCTGGTGCGAGCTGCGCCGCGGCTTCCGTCATTTCCGCACCGACCGCATCGCGACCTATGAATTCCTGGAAACGCGCTACACCACGCCGCGCGCACGGCTCAAAGCGCAGTGGCAGAAGGAATGGTTGACACAACAAACCGACTACCAGCGCGTGTAAATGCCTACGTAGGCTTGCTGAGTGACCGGACGCCTCATTGACCCGGTGCAGCCGGCTTCCCACGGTGGCTGCGAAAGTACAGTGGGGAAACCTATGGCGTTCAATTTTGGAGCCGCGTTGGCGGTCTTCCTGGCAGGCGTTTCGCCGGGAACCGATGGTTCCGCAACACCGCAAGCCGCCGAGCAGCTTGCACCGGTGATCGCGCCGGTGGCGCTCAAAGCAATGCTGGCGTCGTCCGCTCCGTTCGTGCTGGTAGATGTACGCGAGCCTGACGAATTCGCTGCCGGCCATATTGACGGCGCCCGCCTGATGCCGCTCGGTACGGTCGAAAAGGCCTATCGCGATCTGCCGAAGACCGTGAAGGTGGTGGTCTATTGCCGTTCGGGCAAACGCAGCGCCAAGGCGGTGTCGTTCCTGGTCGCGCACGGCTACACCAACGCCGTCAGTCTCGATGGCGGCTTCCTCGCCTGGACTGCCCTGAAATAAGTCTGCCGCACTGGCGTTTTACCAACCGCGCGACGCGTCGTGTCGTCGCCGCTGCGAAATCGTGCAGCCAAGTCATTCGCAGCGCGTGACCGTGCTCAAGAAACGAGCACGAACACTGTTTGTGCGAACTCCTGATTTGTGATCTGCTGTCATCATGGGTTGGCTCGGGGGAGCGTATCGTGGTGACGATCGATGTGCGGCATGACGGTCTTGGCCGTCTGGAGCGCGTTTGCGCGCCGACGCAGAATCTAGCAGAGCAACGGGCACAAGCTTTGAAGGCGCGTTGGGACGCCGAGTTCCAGCATCGCGCGGCACCGAGCGATGCCGACGCCAAGCGCTACGCCGACGATACCACCCGAGAAGCCGAGCATGCGGTCAGTGCGCTGACCTCCATCCTGATCGAAACGTTGCGGGTCGCGCCCGCCACCGATTGGTCGCCGCTCTATGATGACTCGGTTTTTGCCGAAGCCGCGCCGGTCGCGCCGCCGCCGCCGCAACAGGAACCCGAGCCGCAGCCGGCGGATTTTCCGCGCGCGCCGCTGACGCTGATGACCCTCGTCAATCCGCGCGCGTTGCGCCGCCGCCGCGAAACCGCCGAGACCAAGTTCACCACCGCCCATGACGGCTGGCTTTATCTCAAGCGCTGGCGCGAGAACGAATATGCCAAGGCGCTCGCGACCCATCGCGACGCGCTGGAACAATGGAAGATGCGTGAAGCGGCGTTTGGCGAACGTCAGGCCAAAGCCAATGCCCGTCTCGAGGCGCTGCAGCAAGACACCAGCGCCGGCGAGCCTGACGCGGTGACCGGCCATTGCGATCTCAATCTGCTGTCGCTCGACCGGCCGAAGGGCTTTCCGGTGTTCTGGACCACGCGCTATGCCGATGGCGTGGTGACGCTCGATTACGACCTGCCGAACATGGATGTGGTGCCGGTGGTGAAGGCGGTGAAATACGTTCCGTCGCGGATGGCGTTCGACGTCGCGGTACTGCCCGAAGCCGAACGCGAGCGGATCTATGGCGAGGCGGTGTTCCAGACCGCGCTGGCGGTGCTGCATACCCTGTTTGCCGGCGATGCCGCCGATGTCGTTCGCGCCGTCGCCTTCAACGGCTGGGTCAACTACATCGATGGTGCCGCGCTGCGTCCGGGGCGGGCGGCGGCGTTGTCGGTCACGGTCGACAAGTCCCTGTTCACAGGCATCGATCTCGGCAGCGTTGATCCGCAAGCCTGCTTCCGCGCCCTCAATGGCAGCATGAGTTCCAAGCTGGCGGGCTTGGTAATGGCCAAAGAGAACTAGCGCAGAAATAAACTAGTGTCGCGGCAGCGCTCCGGCCGGGCATAGACCAGCGTCGGACCGTCCCACACTTCGATGCGTTTGGAACCGGCGGTCTTCATGGCATGGGCCAGGACTTTGGCCTGCATGTCGTTGGCGCACTCGGTAGCGATCTTGGCTTTCACGCTGCCGTCTTCGGCGAGATAGCGGATATCGTAACTCGGCATGGGTCCATCCTAGTGGCTCCCCCACCCTGATATGGGCTGAGAACGCGTCAGAACAAGGACGAAGTCATTCGATTTCCATGACATTTTCGAAGGGATCGTCACGGGATATGACGCGATGTGACGATCCGTTGAAAAACGCCGGCGAGTTCCCATCTCTTACATAACGGTAAGGAGAGAACGCCCGTGAACGATACCTGCCAGCCCGTCGCCCGCGATCAGGATTCGCTGCGCACCATGGCCATCGTCGCCGATGTCTGCCTGTTGCTCGGCTTCGCCACCGGCATAGCCGCCATCGGCGCCGTCATTATCGCGTACATCCAGCGCAACGAAGCGCGCGGAACCATCTGGGAAGGGCACTACGACGCCATCATCTCGACCTTCTGGGTAGCGGTGGTCGGCCTTCTCGTCGGCATCCCGCTGTGCTTCATCCTGATCGGTATTCCGATCCTGGCGGTGCTGGCGGTGTGGGTGCTTTATCGCGCCATCCGTGGCCTGGTGCACGCATTGGACGTCAAGCCGTACTGAGCGCTTCCCGATAAGTGGGAACCGGCTATCGGAAGCGCGACCCACTAAGAGTCGAGGTCGTTGCCGTGCCGCATCTGAGCCATCGGATGCGGCGCTGGCGCCTTCGGCCGAGCAAAGCAGAACCCGAGAATGCCCAGCATCACCGCCAATGCAAACGTGTAAGGCACGATGCTGTAGACGACGTCGCAGGCTATGGCGGCATTGTGGAAGCTCATGCCCATGCCGGCGCCCCACAACTGGCAACTGCCGAAGGCATCGGTCGACACCGCGCAGCCGTCATAGCGCGAGGCCAGAACGGCCAGGATCGGCAGCATCGGGGTGAAAATCGGCAGCGCCAGCAGCGACAAGGTTCCGAGCAGCGGCCGGCAGGTGCGGAAGGCGAGCAGCGTCGCGGCCAGTGCCAGACCCATCAGCAGCATCGGACTGGTTGAAACCACCCAGGCAAGCCCCAGCGTGTCGCGCAAGCCGGCGCCCAGTGCCATGCCGTGGCAGCGCCCCGGGCCCGGTCCGCAGCCGGCGAACAGTGCCGTCAGACGCACCGTCCACACCAGGACGGACGGCCCAAGCAGGACCGCGACAACAAGCGCCCATGGCCGCAACGTATGCAGGGCATGACCCTCTTCCATGCGGTCAGTTTAGGCGCGTTGTTGGGGATGCGTAGCAAATTCCTCAACAAAACCTTAACGACGATGTCGCGGCTGCAGGCAAGTGGAGACCGGTTTTGCGTCCGGCGGCGCGACCCGACAAAAAGCGCTAGCTGTCTTCGCGCTTGAGGAATGCGTGTACCAACTCGGCATTGCGGCCGGCATCGGATACACCTGTACGACTCTTGGCGCGGATATCGATCCGCACGCCGATCTTTCCCGCCGGTTTCACCCGGATGACGATGTCGGATACGGCGCCGAACCACAGGGTTTCCGAAGTCGCCTCGATCCGTCCGCTCTTGACGTCGAAGCCGGCGACCTTCCAGCCCAGTCCGTTGACCGCATTGAGCGCGCGCCAGAAGAATTTCCCGACGAACTCGTGCTGCGGCGTGGTGCCGGCCAGCCGTTCGAGCGGCTTGATGTCCTGCCAGGCGTTTTTCTGCGCCAGCGCCGTTGTCATCTTCTCGCCCTGGAAGGTGACGACCACCGGGCCGTCGTAGCTCGGCGGATTGGGCGCGCCTTTGCGCAAGGCGAGCAGGGTGACGAACTGGGGCGCATCGCCGATATCGGTCGAGACGTCGTGGATCGGCGGCAGGGTGTAGTGGCGCCAGACATGGCTCGCGGGAATGCCGGTCAGGATGACCGAGCCGATCAGCCCGATGGTGCCGAGCTTCCAGCCGTGGCTGTTGTTCAGGGCCAGTGCCCGCCAGATCCAGGCGCCGCCGCAGACCAGTCCGACCACGCCGATACCCACCCCCGGCACCAGCACTTCAAGGCCGAGGTCGAGACTGAGGATATGCAGACGCGTGCCGGCGCAGGCGGCGAGCGCGATCAGGCTGCCGAGGATGAAGGCAATGAGGGAGATTCTGGCGAGCAGAGGCTGGGTGCGCATGGCTCAGCCTTCCCGCCATACGGCGGGCCGATCGTCCGTTTGCGGACCATCTTTGCGAAAACCTCTGTGTCCGGCGTTCACCAACTGGCCATCTTCCCCATGAGAGCGGCAAGTATAGACGGTTTGTCGGCGGCTTGGCCCAGCTTCAAGCTCGTCGGCGCCAGCGGCCGTTCGTCCCATTTGTGACAGCGCCCTGGCGAGGGCGCGAATCGAGATCGGCCGCGGACGCGGATTCCGCAAGGATACGATTGTACGCGTAAATCGCCCCCACAGGGCGGTAGCGACCCATGTTGGCTGTGGCGCCTCTTCCTTAATGCGATTAGGGGTCATTCCAAATGACGTAAGTACCGGAAAGATATAATAGATTGGTTCTAAACTGCGACAAATACCGCAGCTACATAGTTGGATTAAACCCACAAACACCCCATTTTTCTTCGAAAAAAAATACACCTGCGCTGTATGGAATCGCCTTGACGCTAACGATGGGGCATCCGTAGAATTCCCTATCTGATGAAATGTCAGGGCGTCGGAATCAGAGAGTGCCGAAAGGCCGAACGCAGCCGGGCCCGCCAAAGTGGAGCGATGGGAACCACAATGAACAGGACCTTTACGATACGACAGCTCACCAAGGAGTTTTCGGTAACTGCGCGTACCTTGCGTTTCTACGAAGACGAAGGACTGATCGGGCCCGAGCGGCGCGGTCAGACCCGCATCTATTCGGTGAAAGATCGCGCGAGAATCATGCTCATCCTGCGCGGCCGGCGACTGGGATTTTCGCTGGCCGAGATCCGGGAATATCTGGATATGTACAATCCGGCTGAGAACGGGCGTCAGCTCGAGCATGCCCGCAAGAAGTTTGAAGAGCGCATCACCCTCTTCGAGAAGCAGAAGGTCGATATCGATGTGGCGATCAGCGAGCTGAAGCGCTCGATCGTCGAGGTCGATCAACATCTGGCGGACGCCGCGGCTGGGACCGCGCCGTCGGAGCCGGCGGTTGAGGCCGTGGCTGCCGCCTGAGTTCGCGGCAAGGTGCATTTTGAACCGGGCCGGTGCTGTTCGCCGGTCCGGTTTTTTTTGTGCCCGGAACCGCCGCCACCTTTTTCCCGCACCGCGGGCGGCGATACACTCCCGCCGAACTCGGGGGGAATTTCATGCGAATTGCGCAATGGGTACTGGCCGTCGCGATGATGACGGCGGCGCACGCCGACGACAGTTCGGCCATGCTGAAAGCGGGCTCGATCGTTTTCACCAGGAACACGCCGGTGCGGATGGCGGCCGAGGACCTGTACGTCAGTCCCACCGCCGTTCGCATCCGCTTCGAGTTCGACAATCCGACCAGCCGCGACGTCGAAACCCTGGTCGCTTTTCCGCTGCCCGACATCTCCACCTGGGACTTCGCCGAGACCCCGATCGGGACCATCACCGACGATGCCAGGAACTTCATCGGCTTCAAGGCGGTGGTTGACGGCAAAGCGGTGGCCGTGACGGTCGAGCAGCGCGCCTTTATCAAGAACAAGGACGTCACGGCCCAACTCGTTGCCGCGGGCGCGGTGATCAATCCGGTGGCCGATGGCGGTTACGACAAGCTCGCCAAGCTGCCTAAGGAAAAGAAGAAGGCGCTGATCGCGGCCGGGCTGGCCGAAGGCGACGGAGTCGACGAGTTCTATCCGAAATGGACCGTGCAGACGAAGTTCTATTGGACCCAGAAATTCCCGGCGAAAAAGAAGGTGGTGATCGAACATGCCTATCAGCCGGTGACCGGGCAGTCGTTCTTCACCACCGCCGAACACAAGCGGGCCGAAAAGAACATGTTCGGCGATCTCGACTACTGCATCGACGAGCGCACCTGGGCGACGCTGGCCGCGCGCACCGGCGCCAACACCGCTTCGTCCGACGGCACCCGTCTGATGACGACCTATGAAACCAGCTACATTCTGTCGACCGCCGGCAACTGGCAGGGTCCGATCGGCAAGTTCCATCTGACGCTCGACAAGCTGAAGCCGGACAACGTCCTGTCGCTGTGCTGGGACGGCGAGCTCAAGAAAACCGGCGCCACTACGTTCGAATTCAGCAAAGAGAATTTCGCGCCCAAGCGCGACATTGTGATGGTGGTGTTCGAGAACGCGGCGCCGCAATAAGTCAGCGCCCCAACAACCAGTCGAGGACGCGGCGCCAGAAGCGGGGGCGCGGCGCGCGTGGCGCGGTGCCTTCGGCGTAGGTATGACTGCCCGATACCAACAATCCGATCATGGCCTGTCTCCGCGGCATGTCAGACGGTTGATTATACAGTCTACTTACTAACAGTCCACAACTTACCCACAGCCTGCCGCGACAGTGTGGATGACTTCGCCTCAGTCGACGATGCGTTCGCGCCAGGACGCGACCAGCGAGCGGGTGCAGGAGAGTCGATCGCGGTGTTCCGTCGTGATGGTGGTCCAGATTTCGGCGATGTCGGTCGGCAGTGCGGCGCGGCGCGCTTTCTCCACTGCCAGAGCGCGGCAGGGATCGAATTCGTCATAGGCGACGTAGAGGCCAAGAAAGAAGCCGCCGAACACCAGAAGCAGGAACACGACGGCAGAGCGGATCATGTTCCCTCGCTTCGGTCAGTTGGGATGGCCGCCGGGCTGGTTGTCGGGAATCGGGCCGGCGCCCGGACCGCTCATCGGGTGGGTGCGGTTGGTGCGGCAGTTGGAGAAGCCGCTCGCCCAGCCGGCCCGGTAATGTTTGTCGGTTTTATAGAGGTTTTCGTCGCGCACCTGGTCGGCCCGGTAATTGGTGTCCTGGATGGTGGCCGAGGCGCAGCCGTCGGAATAGCCCGCCTTGAAGCCGGGCGTGTTCTTGGCGGCGCGGTCGCGCGCGGTGGGCATCAGGATGCCGCAGCCGGCGAGGCTGACGGCGGCGAGCACGACAAGCGTGAGGCGGCAGAGTTTCATGACGCGGAGTCTATCAGGGCCGCGCCGCGGGCAAAAGTTACAGATGGAAGCATCCCCGGGGCCGGCGCGAACCCCGTGTAAACCCGCCTGACAGCGAAAAGTCGCCCGGTCCGCCGGAAATACCCGTTCTCAGCATTTGCTGTTGCGCCGGGTGACGAAGCAACCCGGCCGCCGTCGAATTGATCCGTGTACGTCTTATTGCTGAATGTTGCAGGCCGCCCCGCCTTTGGGGGCCGTCTGCGTGCACCAGCAGCTGTCCTTCGACGTCACCTATCTCGACGGCACGACCTATAGCTGGGGCTACGAGGTGGCGGTGAACTTCGCGGCGGCGCTGACCGTGATCACGTCGGTCGCTTCCGATTTCGCCCAGACGGTTTCGGATGGACCGTCGACGCTCGACAAGTCGTTCGATCCGGCCGGCAGCAATGCCATTCACGAGGTCAAGGACGGTGCAGCCGGGCAGTGTCCTGTCCGCCAGTTTCGGCGCCGGCGTGAGCAATCTGGTGGTTTCGGGAAACGCTCGCCGGCAACGGCACGATCTCATCGGCCACTCCATCACCAAGTTCTCGCCCGGCAACAACATTCCGGAACCGCTGCGCTGATGGGCGCGGGTCTCTTCGGCGTGCGCTTGGTCCGCCGCCGCCGCAAGCCCTGGACAGAGGGGAAAGCGGCCGCCGCGAGGTCGCCGTTTTCATATCTATACTAAGACGAAAGTCATACAACCAGAAAGGCGATTGTATACTTGAGTTAGCGGACTGAATGCCTATAATGTTGTGGCGTGACAGGCCGTTAGCTCAAGGCACCGGGATCGGAACCCGATATGCAATCACTCTTATAAGTTGTATGAAATAGGGTTCCGGTCCCAATTGGGAAAGGTTATGGGCGCGGAGCCGAAAGACCATGATTGCGTGACGCGCGAGATGGTTCTCGCTGGGCTCGCCGCCGTTCCTTTCGACTGGGATTCTTGGCCTGGAAGTACGCCCGCAGACATTCTGGTACAGCGGGTCTATCTGGCAATGCGTGCCGCCCGCCCATGCCACTCTTCAAGCCAAGAGCGAGTCGAAAGGCTAGAACGGCGTGAGCCGCATAATTCGTGAGTTCCTCCGCGGCGAATACCTGCTCCATAGAAAACCGTCTCATTTTACTCCGTAGTTCAAAATGATGCTCCCCTGTTTCGTCCTGAAATACGACTGTGTGGACGACGTTGTTACGGATTGATCGTATCGCCGGAAGCACCCAGTTCATTTCTTTGAGGGCAGCAACAGCATCCTTTTTCATACGCTTTTTCTGCGCCAGTTCGTTGATAGTCGCCATGCGCCTATCTTCCGTAAGAGGAAACACAACCACTCGCGCCTGTTCTGCTGAAAGCAAGAGTAGACGAGCGAGGCAGTTCCCAATTAGGTGGTCAATGTGGGCCCACCTGATGGTGAGCAAACCTATTTTTTGAAATTCTTCGGCTGTAAATTCTGGGTCTAGGAAGTCTGGTGGATCAAGCATGATAAAGCCCCCAAACGCTGGCGCTGGTGACTACGGTGAATCCGAGGCAATGCAGCGCCGCGAAGACGCGCTAAAACGGATGCTATCCACACCGCACAAACCGCACGCCCAAAAGGACAAGCGGAGCCCAGCCAAAGCCAAGCCCCGCAAGCCATCACCTCAAGGCCGAAATAATCGCCGCGATACCGAATAGGCATAGGGCGATATTCACCTTGATGACTACAAACCGAGTGCTTTTCATTGCTGAGCGGCCCTCGGGTTACGGCGCCGCAACCCGTAAGGGGTTGGCGGTTCACTAGTCCCTAGAACCAGTAAGGCCGGTTCATGGGGTTTCCGCCCCACCATCGGCGTTGTACTTCCGCCTCAGATGGACCCCGTGGGCTTCCCGCTCAGCGTGCCTTTGGTGCGCTGAGTTAGGTCAGGTCAACCCTGTGGGTCGGCATGACGACGGGCACGGGCTGAGGGGTGGCCGCCTTGCGTTCCCCGGAATAGCCAGACCGGACGCAAAACGGACCCTCAGTCGTTTGATGGTGGGGCCACTCTTTTTTGGAGTCGAGTCCTAATAGCCGAGTAGCAACAGGATTTGCCTGAGTGTTGCGAGTCCTTCGCGATACTCCCGCTTATCTTTGTCGATCAGCCTACCTGTCGATAAGTGAGACGCTTGCCTTCGGCACCCGAAAGAATGCGAGCTGCGCGCTCGCTGTCTGTGACTTTCAAAGCGGCGCGGGTGTTGTACCGAAAATCGAATTCGGCGAGGTAACGCTTCAGGTGTTGCTCGCCAACGTGTTGATAGGTGCCGATCATCCCGCGTTCAAACACGGAGAAGAAGCCTTCAACGGTATTGGTGGTCACGTCACCACGGGCATATTCGCCTTTGCTGTGATTGACCTTTTCGCGCTTGGTCGACTTCTTCACGCGGCTGTACATGGCGCTTTCGTCGGTATGGACGCGAGATCCGTCCAGAACGTTTTCGTTGACCAGCGTACCTATGGTGATCGCGTCGGGGCCTTCCGGCAGGTGGAAAGAGCGGGCTTTACCGCCACGCTCAACCAAGCTAACGACCGTGTTTTTGTGGCTGGCGCCGCCAGTCTTTTTCACGGTGCCGCGCTTCTTGCCGGTGTAAAGCTCGTCGGCTTCTACCACCTTGCCCTCGCCACCAAGCGGTCCCACGTCTTTTGCGGCCGGGGCCATGGCTTCACGAATGCGGTGCGCCATGAACCACGCGCTTTTGTACGTTATCCCGAGCATCCTATGCAGTTGATGGGCCGAAATACCCTTCTTGCTGGAGGCCATAAGCTCCAGGCCAAGCAGCCACTTATGCAGCGGGATGTGCGAGCGTTCGAAAACCGTACCTGTGCGAACCGTGAACTTGCCGCGGCAAGCATTGCACAGCCACATACCGGCCTGGGTCTTTCCTCCCATCTTTGACGCCTGTCCTACAACTCCACATAGAGGGCAGGTCACATCGGTTGGCCACCGGCTCGCTTCCATATGAGCAATGGCGGCGGCTTCGTCGGTAAAAATGGGTTTCGTCAGGTCGCACATGGTCTTAACTCCGTATGCCTTTGAATATATGGCTGGCCGGAGCTAATTCAAGTATATAATCGCCACCAGAAATATACGCCTGCGTACGCACAATGGGCGGATTTCCCTCTATCCTACACCCGGCAATAATATTTTTCTCGCCATAAGGGCCGATACGCGCATGGAAATTTCGCGTCGCTTACCATCTTAAGTTGTTTCGCTATCCTCCCTCGCCTGATGTGTAGGATAATGTTCCTCGTCAGGGCCGCGTCGCGGCCGGATGCGAAGAAGGGGAATGCTATGTGCAAGCGGGTGCCGGCGGGTGCATTGCCGGAGTGGTCGGAAGCGGGCCAGCAGGCCTTGCTGGTGCAGATTGCCGTGTCCCGGGCGATGGGCATCGGGCTGTTGGCGCTGGTGGCGCCCGATCGCGGCGGCCCGCGCGAGGCGTTCGCCCGCCAGATGGCGATGTATCTATGCCGGCTGGTCTACGCCATGTCGCTCAAGGACATCGCGGTGTCGTTCGGGCGCGACCGTTCGACCGCCGTGCATGCGATCCAGCGGGTCGAGGATGCGCGCGACCATCCCGACGTCGACCGCCGCCTCGCCTGGCTCGAGACCGTGATCGTGCGCATGGGAGGCCCCCATGACTGAACGGGAAACGGCGATGCGCCGGCTGCTCCTCCGGCTCAAGAAAGGCGCCCAGTTGCATCGCGCCGGCGCGATATTTCTTCTCGCCGGCCGGCGTGGTCCCAAGGCGAGTGTGCCGTCCGAACTCGTCGAGGTTCTCTTGGCGGAACATCTCGTCGGCGAAACCGCGGACGGCATCATCCTCACGGCGGAGGGTGAGCGCTGGCTCTCCGGCGCTACGCTGCTCGACCTCGAGACCCGCCTGATCAAGGATGAGGACGGGCGCGAGTGCTACGTGGTGGTGAATGCCGCCGAGTCGCCGCTGGCGCAAATCCGGCGGCGCGGACTGATCGGGGCCGTGGCGTTCGATGCCGGCGAAAAACTCCGCCGCGACTACACCATCGGCCAGCTGACGCCGCGCATGGGCGTTGATTATTCCGCCCCGGTCGGCAGTCATGCGTTCCGGCCCGATCTGGCGGAGACGGTGCTGGCGGCGCGCCAGCGCTTCAATCAGGCGATGCGGGCCGCGGGGCCGGGTCTTTCCGACGTGCTGTTCGACGTCTGCTGCTATCTGATGAGTCTGGAAGAATGCGAGCAGAGCCACGGCTGGCCGCGCGGCAGTGCCCGCGTCGTCATCGGCCTCGCGCTCGAACGGCTGGCGGTTCACTACGGCATCACCGCGCCGTCAGCGGCGCGCCCGCGAAGCTGGCGGCGGGAAGACTAGAGCGCTTTCAGGAGCCGATAGCGCCAGCGTATTCGGCGGGTAGCGGTTTTCCGTCCGAAAGCGCGACCATCTCTAAGCTGTCCCCGCTCTTCCTTCGGGGGGAAGAAAGAGCGGGGCAGTGGGCTAGAACGACGGATGCCATCGCGAGAGGCTTGGGGGGGTGCTCGCTTTAAGCTCCGTCTTGGCTCGCTCCAGGTGTTCGCGCACCGTCTGGCGGTAGTCGGACGCGAACGACAGACCGGCGGCGCATTGCGCGTGCTCTGCACAGGGGGGGACCTTGAGCAACTGCGCTGCGTATTCGACGATCTTGGGAGGAGTCACGCTTGGAGCGCCCGGACGGCCGTACCCGAGATCCGGCTCCTGCGGGATAAAAACCGCTACCACGGTTATCCAGAATGCAGCGCGAAGGATCATCGGAACAAAACCACCGCTAGACGCAGGTGTGAGCATGGTCGCGGGGTTTTGCCACGGGCATAAGCGAATTCGTAAACTTCGATGCAGTTCGGTTAATTTCGCGGCTTCCGTGCGGCAGGAAAAACAAGGGCTTGCCAGAATGCACCTGTCTCGATTCAAGAAAGGCACAAATACGCCGATACATTTAGAAGGCGTTGAGTCGAATTTGAGACAAAAGTTACGCGCGTACGCGAATGCGCACGGGCCTGACCGTGTCGGCCGCCGCTCTGTGTGTTGGCGCTATTTCGTCGGCAGGGTCACGATGGCCGTGAGGCCTTCGCCCGGTTTGCTCTGCAAGGTCAGCGTGCCGCCGAGCAGTTCGCAGATGGCCTTCACCAGGGTGAGGCCGAGACCGGCGCCGGCTGAGTGATCGGTGGTGCTGCGGCCGCCCTGCTCGAACGGTTCGAGAATGCGGGCGAGATCGGTTTCGGCGACGCCCGGTCCGTTGTCGGCAACGCTGATGCACACACGATCGCCATCGCGCGCCGCATGGAGATGGACGCGGCCGCCTTTCGGCGTGAAGTTCACGGCATTGTCGACGAGATTGCCGAGCAGGGTGTTGTAGGCGGTCTCGTCGACATCGACCACCAGGCCGTTCGCGCAATCGTCGACGACGATTTCGATCGCCTTATCGCCGGCGGCGCCGTCGTAGCGGTCTTTCAGCGACCACAGCGACAGGCCGGCATCGAGCGGCTGGCGGTTCAGTTCGTAGCGCCCGGCCGAGATCTTGGTGAGGTCCATGATCTGGTTGAGCATGCGCAACAGATTGTTGCCGCCGGTATGGATCAATCCGGAGTATTCGCGGATCTGGTCGGGGCTGGCGCTGTCGGCAAGCGTACCAAGCAGGTCGGAAAATCCGATGATGGCGTTGAGCGGCGTCTTGAGCTCGTGGCTCATCGTCCTCAGCAGCGTCTTCTTGGTCGAGTCGGCCGCGGCCGCGGTCTGGTCGAGCTTGGTGGCGAGATCGGCGAGATAATTCGCCTGCGCCACCGAGTGGGCCTTGGACACCGCCAGCGCCTGGCGGGTGGCGGCAAGCGCGCGCGCCTGTTCGGCCAATGCCTTTTCGGCGCGATGGTGTTCGGTGACGTCGGTGAACACGACGATGCGTCCGCCGTCGGCGGCGGCGCGATCGCGCATCAGATAGGCGGTGCCGTCGGCGATTTCCATGGTCATGGCGCCGGCCGGCACGCGGTGCAGCTCGTGGCGCTTCTCGATCCAGGTGGTGCGATCGGACGGCGCGATGATGTGATCGGCAATCTGCTCGACGATGTCGTTGAAGCCGTAGCCCTTGAGCACGTCGGGCGAGGCGACGCCGTTGAGGGCGGCGTATTCCTCGTTGCAAAGGGTCAGCCGGTCGTAGCGGTCGTAGAACGCGAAGGCGTCGGCCGACAGCGTGATGGCGGTGTGCAGGTGCTCGAGGTTGTGGCGCGCGCTGGTGACGTCGCTCCACAGCACGATCCAGCCGCCGCTCGGAGTCCGGCGCGTCTTGACCTCGATGATGCGTCCGTCGCTGAGCGGCAGATCGCGCGGCGCGTAGCCGCCGTGGAACAGGCTGGCGCGGCGCGAGGCGATGAGGTCGTCGATATCCTGGCGGGCGGGGCCGTCGGCGATCTCGCCGGCTTCGAGGCGGATGATGTCTTCGTAGTGCCGTCCCACCAGGGCGTCGCGCGACGGCAGCGAGCGGAACAGATAGCCGAAGTGCTCGTTGGCAAAGATCAGCCGTTCATCGGCATCAAACACGGTGATGGCGACGCGCAGGGTATGCAGCGCTTCCATCACCGAGGGTGCAACGATGTCGTCGAGACCAACCGGGGGCCCCCGGTCGGCACGCGTCAGCGCGGCGTTCATCGCGAAAATCCGCCATACAGTCTTCCGGACGAACTTTGAGCCGCCGCGCTTGCCGATTCCTTTCTCGAAGTGCGGAAATGACCGAATCGCGGCACCATCGTTAATGAAAGGTAAAAACGATGGATTCACGAATCTTGTGAATTCGCGAACGATTCAGTGCGACGTTCAGACCTTGTTAAACAGATCGGGGCGACCATGCCGCATACGCGATTCGGCTTCGTGGCTTGGGGTTAATGCGAACGCACAGGAAAAAAGCCTCCCGTGACACCGTTCTGCGGCGCCAGTTCATGGCGGTGCAGGCGATAAAAGCGGTTCTTGGCGCTGTTTTGAGCGGCGCTTACATCGCCCTGGTCGGGCGCCCCGGTGTGCTCGAAATGGTTGCGATGGCCGGACTGGTCGCGCCGCTGATCCTCACCCTGCTGGCGGCCGTTAAGGTTCCGCTGGCGCTGCTCGAGCAGACTTCGCTAGTCCTTTTTGCCGCCCTGATCGGTTATCTCGCGGCGCTCACCGGCGGCGTGCATTCCCCGCTTTTGGTGTGGTTCGCGCTGGTTCCCGCCGAGGCTGCACTGGCCGGTGGCCGTCCGGCGGTGCTGAGGTCTGCGGCCGCTGCGGTCGCCGCCCTGCTTGTCGTTGCGGCGCTCGGCGCCCTGTCGCTCTTGCCGGAGTCCCGTCTGGCCTTGCCGGCGTGGCAGCTTTACGCCATCAGCGTTGTGATCGCCGTGGTGCAGGCCGCGTTCGTCGCCGCCGCGTCGCAGGACCGTCAGCATGCCGCCGATGCCGCCGCCGCCGAGGGCGCCGCGATGTACCGCTTCCTCGCCGACAACGCGCTCGACCTCATCACCCGCCATTCCGCCGACGGCCGCATCATTTACGCCAGTCCGTCCGCTTTGCCGCTGCTCGGCGTCGCGCCGGAAAGCCTGACCGGCCTGGCGCCGTCGGCCCTCTGTCATCCCGACGATCTGAAAGCGATGCAGACCGCGTTCATGGACGCGGCCTATTTCGGCCGCCCGGCCTCCGCCGAGGTGCGGCTCAAGAAGGCGGGCGGCGCCCATGTCTGGGCCGAGATTCGCTGCCGCCCGGTGCCCCATGCCGACGGCACCGGTTCCGATATCGTGGCGGTGACGCGCGATATCTCCGAGCGCAAAGCTTATGAGCGCCAGCTGATCGAAGCGCGCGATCTCTCCGAAGAGGCCAACCGCGCCAAGTCGCGCTTCCTCGCCAACATGAGCCACGAGCTGCGGACGCCGCTCAACGCCATCATCGGCTTCTCGGAAGTGATGATGCAGGAAATGTTCGGCCGCCTCGGCTCGGCGAAATACGTCGAGTATTCCGGCTTGGTCCACGAAAGCGGCAATCACCTCCTGGAACTCATTAACGGCATCCTCGATATGTCGAAGATCGAGGCCGGCAAGTTCGAACTGTCGGAAGAGGTGTTCGATCTTTCCGCCGTGGCTGAGGCGTCGGTCCGCTTTGTCAAGCTGGCGGCGGAACGCTCCGGCGTGGCGCTGAAGACGGCGATCTCGCCGCAAGCCGCGACGATCTTCGCTGACAAACGGGCGACCAAACAGATCCTCGTCAATCTGCTCACCAATGGCGTCAAGTTCACGCCCAAGGGCGGTGAGGTCACGGTGTTTGCCGGGCTCGATTCCAAGGGCATCGAAATCGCCGTCTGCGATAATGGCGTCGGCATTCCCGAAAAGGATCTCGTCCGTCTCGGCCAGCCGTTCGAGCAGGTCGAAGGCGAGCATGTGCGCAAGAAGGAAGGCACCGGCCTCGGCCTGTCGCTGGTGAAAGCCTTGACGGCGATGCATGGCGGCGAGGCGGTGATCGAATCCACCCTCGGCGTCGGCACCACGGTGCGCGTGCGCCTGCCTTACGCGGCCGTGGGCGAAAACGGCGAACGCATGCAGCCACGCGACGACAAAATCCTCCCTTTCCGGGCCGCGTGAAAGCTTAGAGCGAGTAGCGCGGAAACTGGCTCCTCCCCGCGCTATCTGCTACACCGCCCCCATGCAGCCGCGCCTCAAACCCGGGATATTCGTCCGTGCCGTGATCCGCCGTGCCGAAGTGGCGGGGGCGCAGGGTTATGTCGTGAAGAAGGGTTCCGAGGACGCCGGCGCGGTGCTGATCAAGATTTCGCGCCTCGACGGCAGCTGCACGGTGCTCAATCAGGTCACGATCGGCGACGGGGACCGCGCCTGGGCCCGGCCGCTGGGCGAGGCTTGCGATGACGCCAAAGCGTCGGCGTGGTTCGAAAAGCAGATGAAATTCGATCCCGATCTCTGGATCGTCGAAATCGAAGACCGCGAAGGCCGCGCTTTCGTCGACGAGAAGATCGTGTAGGGATCGGTTCCGGATTTTCCTTTGATCGTCATGGCCGCCCTTCGAGGCGGCCGCCCGGCCGTGACGGAATTGGGTTCAGCCCAGCGCCAGCGTGTTAAGACCGAAATAGAACGCGGTGAACAAAACCGAGGACACACCCAGCGCCCTGATGGCGAGGCGTTCGACCGGGCTCCAGTTCTGCCAATCGTGACGGATGTCGCGTTCGAAGGTGTGCCAGGCGGAGGTCTTCGCGGTCGTTTTCATCACTGTCGTCCCATCAACCAACGCCGCAACAATCCGGTATCCGGCCCGGTCCCACAATTCGCGAAGTTGCCTAGGCAAAACACCGGATTCCCAAGCGTATGGCCGCGATTGCTCGCGCCCCGGCTGCGCTGCAGCGGTACGCATTTGCCGCAAACAGCGCCGGGGATGACAAATTTGGCCGTGTCTGCTAACTCCGGCCCGCCATGACCCTCGCCACAGAAGCGGCACGCCGCCGCACCTTTGCCATCATTTCGCATCCTGACGCCGGCAAGACCACCTTGACCGAACACTTGCTGCTGCTCGGCGGCGCGATCCACGAGGCGGGCCGGGTCAAGGCGCGCGGCGAAGCGCGGCGGGCACGCTCGGACTGGATGAAGATCGAGCAGGAACGCGGCATTTCCGTCACCTCTGCGGTGATGACGTTCGAATATCACGACGCGGTGTTCAATCTCCTCGACACGCCGGGCCACGAGGACTTTTCCGAAGACACCTACCGCACCCTGACCGCTGCCGACTCCGCCGTCATGGTGATCGACGCCGCCAAGGGCATCGAAAGCCAGACCCGCAAGCTGTTCGAGGTCTGCCGCCTGCGCGACATCCCGATCATGACCTTCATCAACAAGATGGACCGCGAGTCGCGCGATCCCTTCGATCTGGTCGACGAGATCGCCGATCAGCTCCAGCTCGATGTGGCGCCGATGTCGTGGCCGGTCGGGCAGGGGCTCAATTTCCGCGGCGTCTATGATCTTTATGCGGAGGAATTCTCCGTTTATGGCGGCGGACGGCTCGGCGGCCATCACGTCGAAGCCCATCTTTCGGTCGACGAGAAGATCCAGTTGATGGAAGAGGTCGATCTCGTCACCGCCGGCCTCAGCCGTTTCGATGAAGACGAGTATCGCGCCGGCCGCCTGTCGCCGATCTTCTTCGGCTCGGCCTTGAAGAATTTCGCCGTCGCCGATCTTTTGACCCATCTCGCCAAGCATGCGCCAGCGCCGCGCTCGCAGACCGCCAAGGACCGCGTGGTCGAACCCGCCGACGAGGAAGTCTCCGGCTTCGTGTTCAAGGTCCAGGCCAACATGGACCCCAACCATCGCGACCGCGTCGCTTTCGTGCGGCTGGCCTCGGGCGAGTTCAAGCGCGGCATGAAGCTGACGCAATCGGGCACCAACAAAACCATCGGCATCTACAATCCGATCCTATTCTTCGCCCAGCAGCGCGAGACGGTGGACGAGGCCTATCCCGGCGACATCATCGGCATTCCCAATCACGGCGTCTTGCGCGTCGGCGATACGCTGTCGGCCTCCGGCAAGATCGTCTTCACCGGCATTCCCAACTTCGCGCCGGAAATCCTCAAGCGCGTGAAGCTGTTCGATCCGATGAAGCAGAAGCATCTGGCGCGGGCGCTCACCAGCCTCGCCGAGGAAGGCGTCACGCAGGTGTTCAGGCCGACCATCGGTTCGCAATGGATTGTCGGCGTGGTTGGCCCATTGCAGCTCGACGTGTTGAAGTCGCGCCTCAAGGCCGAATACGGCCTCGATGCCGATCTCGAACAATCGCCCTACGACACCGCCCGCTGGATCGGCGGCGAGCCGGCCGACGTCGAGAAGTTCATCGACGGCAACAAGGGCGGCATGGCGGCCGACCGCGACGGCGCGCCGGTGTTCCTGGCCAAGAGCCAATGGGAACTCGGCTACGTCCAGGAGAAGTTCCCCAAGATCAAATTCGCCAAGACCCGCGAACGCGCCGACGTGATGGCGGAAGGCTGATCACTCCGCCGCCGGAGCCTCCGCTGCGATTTCCACTGGCGCTCTCCATTCCGCCACGCGCCGGACGAGGTCGGCCTTGTTGATGAAATAGAGATACACCGTGCCTTTGGTGACGCCGGCGCGTTCGGCGACTTCGGCCATGCGCAGCTTTTCGTAGCCTTTTTCCGCCGCGATTTGTGCCGCCGCCGCGAGGATTTCGTCGACGCGAGCATGCTTGCGCCGGTGCCAGCGGCGTGGGGGCTGCATTTGAGTGGTGCTGGACGGGGTCATCGGTATTGCAGCCTGCCGGTCTAGAAGTGATAGCCGATCGCAGTGAAGGCGATGGTGGCCGAATTTGAGAAGCTGAGCGGGCTGTGCTTGGCATCACCCATCAGCGCGGTGGTCGAGACGTCGGCCGTGGCGAACCAGTGATTGGTGATGGCGTAATTCGCTTTGAGGCCGCCGGTGACGCCCGACACGCCGCCGCGGGCATCGAAGCGGGCAAAACCCGAGCGCAGCGCTTGCTCGTCGCTGACGCCGAAAAAGGTCTGCATATAGCGGTCGTTCGCCCAAGTCGCGCTGGCGTGGGGCGTGATTACCAGACGATTGGTCAGATGGATCGGCAGAGCGGCGCCGGCGCGCACCACCAATCCCTTGTTCTGGTTGCCGTCGTATTTGATCGCCGTGGCATCGAGATCGATCCGCCACAGCCGGTAGGACGCAAACACCTGATAGCCTACGGAAGCGTCGACCTTGCCGAGCCCCCTGAGCCGATCGTCGCCGCTGCCGAAGGAAAAGGCGTTCTTGTCCTTCTCGTCACGGCCGCCGTCAAAGGTGAGTCCGGCGCCCACGGTGAGACGGTCGGCGTTCCAGTAGACGCGCAGGCCTTCGGCGCTGAGCGCGACCATGTCGTTCCATCTGACGCTGACGAGCGGCACGGGCGAAACCCTGTAGCGGTCGCTGCCGATATAGGTCGGGCGCATCGCGACACCGGCTCCGGCGACGATGTCGAACGCGTCGGCCGGGGCGGAATCCTGCGCGCGTCCGGCCGCCAAAGCCGTGCCGGAAAGGGCCAGAACGACGCCGCAGGACAAGAGCGGCCGCAAAACCATGGACATACGTGACCTCCGTAAAATTCGGCTGCCAACGTGGGCCCTTTTCCTGAATGCCGTATGTCTCGATTGTTTCGGGGCTGAAACAATGTTGCAGGCCGGAAATGGTGTGCAATAAGTCCGGTATATGACAGGCGATCCGCCGTGCTAAATCAGGCCGATGGCACCCATGCCGCACCTTCTGATCGTCGACGACGACGAGGACATCCGCAGCTTGCTGACGGAGTTCTTCGAGCGTCACGCCTACTCGGTGTCGGTCGCCTGCGGCGGGGTGGAGATGTTCGCGGCGCTGGAGCGGCGCGCCGCCGATCTCGTCATTCTTGACCTGATGCTGCAAGGCGAAGACGGCATCGCCTTGTGCAAGCGGCTCCGCTCTTCGGCGCGCACGCCGGTCATCATGCTGACGGCCATGACGGATCAGACCGATCGCATTGTCGGACTGGAAGTCGGCGCCGACGATTACGTCACCAAGCCATTCGACCCGCGCGAGCTTCTGGCACGGGTGCGCGCGGTGTTGCGCCGCTCTGCCGATCAGCCGCAGCAGGCCGCCTCGAGCCGGCCCCGGCTGTGTTTCGGCAAATGGCGCCTCGATGTGGCGCGGCGCGAATTGGTGGCGGACGACGACACTCTGATTTTTCTCACCAGCGGTGAGTTCGATCTTCTGCTCACCTTTGTCGAGCAGCCCCAGCGGGTGTTGACGCGCGATCAGCTTCTCGATGCCCGCGGTCTGCCCTACGCCGCCTATGACGCGCCCTCTGATCGCACCATCGACGTGCAGGTCAGCCGCCTGCGCCGCAAGCTCGAAGACGATCCCAAGAACCCCGCCATTATCCGGACCATTCGCAACGGCGGTTACATGTTCACGCTGAAGGTCGTGGCGCGATGAGGGGGCCGCGTGACACCATCGCCTGGCGCTTCGGCGTGGTCATCTCCTCGGCGATCGGTATCACCACTGCGATAATCGGCCTGTTCTTCGCCTTTGGCGGCGTGTGGGCGCAGCCGCCGATGGATCTTCGTTCGTTGCTGGATGGGTTTACCGCCGTGGTCGATATGGTCGATGCCGCCCCGCCCGAAGTGCGGCCACGTCTGGCCGCCGCACCGCAAATCAACGGCAACAAGCTCTATCGGTTGGCTTGGTTTCCCGCCGATACATCGGCGGCGAGCTGGTTC
>JAHFQC010000050.1:0-12216 GCA_023259375.1 Alphaproteobacteria bacterium | reverse complement strand
GGTTCGAGACGGCGCGCCGCCGCCAGCACCTGCCCTCCAACGTACCGATTTTGCAGGGCCTGAATGAGCGACTGGGCCGCCCTTATGTTGTGATCGGGCCTGATAAGGTTTTGCGCGCCGGAAACGGCTTTCCGTTCGGCCGGCAGGATCCCAAAACCTATTATCTGATTGTGAAGCTGAAGGATGCGAGCTGGCTGGTATTTTGGGCGGCGGGCCCAAATGGGGGATCAGCACGGGCTCGCGGATCACCATCATCCTCATCGTCTTCCTGATCGTCGCTGCCAGCATCAGTGTGCTCGCGACCCGGCAGATTTCGCGCCCGATCAGGAAATTCGCTGCCGCGGTGCATGCGGCGGGGGTCAATCCCAACGGCCCGCCGATTGCCGAAAGCGGCCCGCAGGAGCTGCGCGAGGTGATCGTCGCCTTCAACGGCATGCAGGCCAAAATCGCCGCCTTCGTCGCCTATCGCACCGCCATGCTGGCGGCAATCTCGCATGATCTGCGCACGCCGCTGACCCGCATTCGTCTGCGCGGGGACTACATCGCCGATCCGGTGCAGCGCGAACGCCTGTTCGCCGACGTTCGTGAGATGCAGGATATGGTCGACGGTGCACTGGCGTTCTTCCGTGGTGACGGCGACGAGGAACCGGTGCGCAGCTTCGATCTGTCGGATTTGCTGCAGAGCATTGCCGATGATTTTGCCGATCAGGGAAGCGAGATCGGCTATTGCGGGCCTGATCGCGTGGTCTATGCCGGCCGGGCCCTCGCCATAAAACGCGCCGTCACCAATCTGGTCGAAAACGCCGTCAAATACGCCGCCCGGCCTGCCATCGCGCTGGCGAGCGATACGGCGGGCATCACCATCACCGTCAGCGACCACGGTCCCGGCATTCCCGCTGAGGCGCTGGAATCCGTGTTTGAACCGTTCTTCCGGCTCGACAAATCGCGCCACAAAGCGCGCGGCGGCGTGGGGCTCGGTCTGACGGCGGCGCGCGCCGTCATTCGCAGTCATAACGGCGATCTGGTTTTGCGCAACCGCCCCGAAGGCGGCCTCGACGCAATCGTGACCTTGCCGGCGGGACGCGGCTGAGCCTTGCTTATTCCGCCGCTTGAATATGTTCCGGCTGGGTGTCGGCGGCGTGATGGCACCAGGAATGCACCAACAGGACCGCGGCTTTCGGCGCCACGGTGTCGAATACCGCGAGCGGCAGATCGGGCGCGCCACGTAACAGAGCGATCGCCGAGAAGCTGGCGCGGTCGAGGCCTAGGCCCCGGCACAACACCGCCAGCGGTTCGCCCGACGCATCGCCGAGGATCAGCATCAATGTCCGGCGCGGAATGGCGCTGAGGCGTGCCAGCGTGCCGGCGAAATCGCCTTGGCGAGCGCGGGCGGCGGCGAGCACGGCGGTGTGGTCGATGGCGACCGGCTCGGGCTCCGGCCCTTCCAGTTCGTTGCGCATCAGGATTTCACGGCGCAGCGGCGCCGGCGCGGCGAGATAAAGCGCATTCATCAGCTTGAGCGGGATGTCGGCGTGCCCGGCCATGCGTCCGGCGAGGACGGCTTGGGTTTCGCTGTCGGCTTCGCGCATCGCCGTCTCGAACAGCGCAATCACCGGCGCGCGCATGGTGTCGTGCCAGTCGGCCGGCCAGTAGAGAATGAGATCGCAAAGCTCGCGCGCCAGCGGCGACCACCGTCGCTCCGCTGCCAAGGCCAGAAGCTGGATCAACCGCTCCTTCGCGTCAGCCATAACCCACCCCATTTCCCGAGGCAGACTATAGCAGGCGCATTAAGATTTTGTTGGCCAAGCCGTGCGGCTTAACGGACGTTAACCGTCCACTTCGATCCAGGTGTCGTTCCAGAAGCCGTTGAACGTGGTGCGCACCGCCACCGTGTAGGCGCCCATGGCGTCGAACACGATGAAGTCGCCCGGGCTGATGCTTTCCGGCAGCATCTGCGGCCGCGGCAGCACATCGAGCGTGTCGCAAGTCGGACCGTAGACGCGATACGGCTTGGTCTT
Source organism: Alphaproteobacteria bacterium (assembly GCA_023259375.1). Classification (GTDB taxonomy): domain Bacteria; phylum Pseudomonadota; class Alphaproteobacteria; order Micropepsales; family Micropepsaceae; genus Rhizomicrobium. The sequence continues at coordinate 10,198 of JAHFQC010000050.1, read as the reverse complement.
GCCGGCCAGCGGTGTCACCCGTCCCATGGCGTCGAGGGTGAAGACGCGGTTGGGGTAATCGGCGTCGAAGCCGGGCAGCGTCAGCTCGTCGAACGAGCCGTAGGTGCCGTCGTTGAGATAGAGGCGGTCGTTCTTGCGCGACACAACCTGGGTGATCACCGTCACGCCTTCCGCCACCAGCGCCCGGCCCGGCTCGCAATAGAGCGGCAGGTTCGGGATCTCGAGCGTGTCGATCGCCTCGCGGATGGTGTCGAAGTACCAGAGATAGGGCGGCACGTCGTTGTTGAGATAGGGCGCCGGGAAGCCGCCGCCGATATCGAGCGCGGTGATCTGAACGCCGGAACGGTCGACGGCGCGGCGCACGATCTCCACCGCCTGGGCATAGGAGAACGATGACAGGCACTGGCTGCCGACATGGAAGGTGATGGCGGGCTTGGCGCCGGCCGCGACGACGCGCTTCAACAGGCGGGCGCCCTCATCCGGATTGGTGCCGAACTTGGAGGAGAGTTCCAACAGGGCGCCGCCGAGTGCCGCCGCCAATCGCACGAAAACGCGGATCTTGGAATGGTCGGCGATTTCACCGAGCAGCTTGTCGAGCTCGAAATCGGAATCGACGACGAAATCGGTGACGCCGAATTCCTCGAACGCGCCCTTGGCATGGCCGCGCAAACGCACCGGCGCCATGAAGTGACAGACCGCGTCGGGAAACCGGGTCTTGATCATCCGGACTTCGCCAAGGCTGGCAGTGTCGAAATGGCGGATGCCCGAGGCCCACACCTGGTCGAGCACCAGCGGCGCCGGGTTGGCTTTCACCGCATACATCGGCGTGCCGGGAAAACTGTCGAGGAACCGCTGGGCTGCCGCTCTGAACCTGGCGGGGTGCAGCGCATAGACCGGCTCAAGCGGCTTCAGGGTGCTGATTGCTTCTTCGACAGTGGAAAAATGCGGGAGCGCCATCGCTTCAGTCTCACTACGCGCGTCCAGGAAAAGTGGGCACCGTTTTCCGTCGGCAAGCGCGATAAGCAATACGCCCACGGGCGCTACATGGGGCAGAGGGGGGTGAGGGTCAAGAGGCGAGGGCAAATAGGTGGGACCCGGGCGGCGGATTTGAGGGGCTGTCCACCGCTAATCCGGGTCCCGACTGCTCGAGGTGGGGCCATACGAGCAGGAAAGCACTACTGCATCGGGTGATCGCCGCCGCGATGACCCATCATCGGGCCACGCCCGTCACGGAAATGCCGCATCATCATCATGTGTTCGCCCATGGTTTCGCGCGCTGCGCGCTTCAGCACGGTCTGCTGCTCCGGCGTGAGGACCTTGACCAGGGCTTCCAGTGCCGGGGTCTCGGCCTTGAGCGCGGCGAGGCGTTCTTCAAGCCGGGCGATCTGGTGCTGGCGCAGTTCCACGATCGAGGCATCGCGGCCGGGCGGCGTGAAATCAGCGCACTTGGTGCTGCGCGCCTTGGCGTCCTTCAGCTTGATGTCCTTCCAGCGCTCGAAGGCGCCTTTCTGCGACGACGTCAAAGCAAGCCGGGTTTCGAGTTCGGCCAGCTTGCCGACGGCGTGGGCATAGTGATTGGTGCACATCTCGGCGTGGTGCTTGGCGAAATCCGCCGCATGATCGGGCGGTGGCGTTTGCTGGGCCAGTGCGGCCGGAGCGGCCAGCGCCATGGCGGCCGCAAGTGTCAGAGCGGATACGAATTTCATGGGATCCTCCCGGTGTTCGTCGGGAAATTGAACGCCGGGCCGTCGACTATTCCGTCTCGACCTTCTCTGAATTGTGCGTAACCAGAAAAAAGCTCACGGTGCGGGCCGGCCCAACCCCCGGAGGGAATTCCATGAAAACGTTTTGGGCGGCGACCGCCGCGTTCACCATTCTGGCGGCGGCCGCGTTCGGTGGCGGCTGGCCGGACGGCAAAAAAGTGGCGGTGGTTCTGACCTACGACGATGCGCTGACGTCGCAGCTCGACATCGCGCTGCCGGCGCTTGATGCGGCGGGATTGAAAGGCACCTTCTTTCTGACCGGCGCCGGGCTCAAACCCGAAACCATTGCGCGCTGGCGGGCGGCGGCAGCTGAGGGCCACGAGCTCGGCAATCACACCGTCTTTCACGCCTGCTCGCGTGCCGCCTATCCGGCGCCGGAGCGCTACACGACGGAGACCTACACCGTCGACACCATGCTGACGGAAATCCGCACCATGAACGCGGTGCTGACCGCGATCGACGGCAAGACCAGTCATGCGATGGCGACGCCGTGCGGCGCCCATATGGCGGGCGGCGTCGATTATCTGCCGGCGCTGCGCCAGAGCGGCATGATCAAATACGATCGCGGTGTCGGCGGCACGGCCGGCGATCCGCTCGACGTTCCCAGTGTGTGGTTCGCCGGCAAAGCGACGGCAGCCGACATGATCAAGGCGGTGGAAGACGCCGAGAAGACCGGCGGCATGGTCGTGTTCGGCTTTCACGGCGTCGGTGGCGATTATCTGACCACAACAACCGAGGCGCACGCCGAATTCGTCGCCTGGCTCGAGGCGCACCAATCGACCGTCTGGGTGGCGCCGTTCTCGACTGTGATGGACGCGGCGGCGAAGAAATAGCTAACCGCGCAACGCGCTGATGGTTTCCCGCCCGTCGGCGCTGGGCTGATAGACGTTGGTCATCTCGCTGAGCGCGCGGGCGAACAATTCCGGCGTGATCGCCGGCGGCAGCTCGAAGGCATCGACGCCGACCCGCTTGAGGTAGGCGATCTGGTCGTAAAGGAAGTCGCCGCGCGCCCGGATCTCGCCGGTGAACTTAAGCCGTGTACGGAGCAATCGCGCCCACGAGAACGGCCGCCCGTCGCGGAATTTGGGAAATTCCAGTACCACGACGCTCAAGCGGTCGAGATCGGGGCCGAGCGTTTCCGGCGACTGGTCCGACGTCAGCACGACGCCGAGCGCGTGATTGCGCGCCAACAGATCGCTGCGCTCGGCGCGAAACCGCTTCAACGAAACGATCACCGCCCCATCCGGCAGCGCCGCGTCGTCGGCGACGGTGACATACGTGTCTTCGGCGACGGCACCGTTCCTAATGAGCGGCATGGAGTTGCTCCCCGTAAGCGACGTTCTTAAACGGCTCCATGCCGAGGCGGCGGTAGGTGTCGAGGAAGCGTTCGCCGGGCTGGCGCAGTTTTCGATACGCCTCGACCACGCGATCGACCGCGTCGACGATTTCGTGTTCGCCGAAACCGGGGCCCATGATTTCGCCGATAGACGCATCTTCCGCCGCCGAACCGCCGAGCAGGAGCTGGTAGTATTCGACGCCTTTCTTGTCGACGCCGAGGATGCCGATGTGCCCGGCATGATGATGGCCGCAGGCATTGATGCAGCCGCTCATCTTGATCTTGAGTTCGCCGATATCTTCCTGGCGTTCGAGATCGGCGAAGCGCTTGGCGATTTCCTGCGCAATCGGAATCGAACGCGCATTGGCGAGATCGCAGTAATCGAGACCGGGGCAGCAGATGATGTCGGTGATCAGCCCGGCATTGGGCGTCGCAAGCCCGAGCGCCGTCAGTCGCGCGAACACCGCCGGCAGATCCTTCTGGCGGACATGCGGCAGCACCAGATTCTGCTCATGGCTAGCGCGGATTTCCGTTAAGCCGAAATCGTCCATCAACTGTGCCACGCCGTCGAGCTGATCGGCATTGATGTCGCCCGGCACGCCGCCGATCGGCTTTAAGGATATCGTCGCGATGGCATAGCCGGGCTGCTTGTGCGGCGCCACGTTGTTGGCGATCCAGCGGCCGAGGTCGCCGTCGGTCGGCAGCGGCTCGTCGGTCAGGGTCTCGAACTCGGGCGGCGCGAAATAGGCGGCGATGCGGGCGCGTTCGGCTTCGGGCACCTGCAGATAGCCCGCCGCCTTGATCTCCTTGAACTCGCGCAGCACGCGCTCACGCATTTCGGTTTCGCCGAGGCTGTGGGCGAGGATCTTGATGCGGGCCTTGAAGAGATTGTCGCGCCGTCCGTTCTCGTTATAGACACGCATGATTGCTTCGAGAAATCCGAGCAGATCCGGCTTCTCGACGAAATCGCCGACGACATAGCCGAGATACGGCGTGCGCCCCATGCCGCCGCCGACCCAGACGCGATAGCCGGTACGGCCTTCCGCGTTCTTCACGATCTCGACCGCGGCATCGTGATAGCGCAGCGCGGCGCGATCCTCACGCGCGGCGATCACCGCGATCTTGAACTTGCGCGGCAGAAAACTGAATTCGGGATGCAGGCTCGACCATTGCCGGATCAGTTCGGCGACGGGGCGCGGGTCTTCGATCTCGTCGGCAGCGGCCCCGGCGAAATGATCGGCGGTGACGTTGCGGATGCAGTTGCCCGAGGTCTGGATGCAATGCATCTCGACAGTGGCGAGTTCGCCGAGAATATCCGGCACGTCCTTCAGGGCCGGCCAGTTGAACTGCATGTTCTGGCGGGTGGTGAAGTGGCCATAGCCCTTGTCGTACTTTCGCGCGATCTCTGCCAGCTTGCGGAACTGCCGCGCCGACAGCGTGCCGTAAGGCACCGCAATGCGCAGCATGTAGGCGTGCAGCTGGAGATAAAGCCCGTTCATCAGCCGGAGAGGCTTGAACTGGTCTTCGGTCAGCTCGCCTTTCAGCCGCCGCTCGACCTGGAAGCGGAATTGCTCGGTGCGCTCGCGCACAAAGCGGGCATCGAATTCGTCGTACCTATACATGGTCGGCTTGCTTTCCGAGGTCGGTGCGCACGCTGGGACCGGCGGCGCGGATGATTTCGCGTTCCTTCACCGGCCGGCCGTCCTTGATCTCGAACAGGTAGGGATTGACCACCAGATTGCGGGCCACGAAATCCTTGGCCGCCGTCAAAGCCGCCTCGGCCGCCGCCGTGTCGGTGAAGCGCTCGGCGTCTTCCAAAGTTTCCACCCAGCCGCCCTCTTTCCAGTAGAGGACGCGCCCGTCGATCAGCCGGTTTGCCGTCAGCATCTGAACCATGGCCGGACGCTCCCATGTTCACCGGCCGAAATCAAGACATCACACGGAGAAAATGTAGATATTGTAATATCACATAAACTACATGTATTTTTGTCAACGCGTGGATCAGCTCCGTGCTATCCGCACCCGCTCCCAGAAGCCCGGGTCAGCCATGACGGCGCGCATGGCGCCGTACAATTGCTCGCGCGTGGTGAAATGGCAGACGCGGTCGACCTCGTCGATCCCCTTGATATTGGCGCCCGCTGCCTGGGCCGCCTTGGTGTCGGACTGCAGCCATTTGGCGTTGGCATTAGCCGGGTCGCAGTTCGGCATGATGGTCTGCCAGAAGCCGTCTTTGCCCACCACCACGAGGCCGTAGAGATAGGCGCTGTCGTTGCGGTTGTAGGTGGCATAAACGAACACATCGTAATCGACGGCGAAAACGCTGGTAGTCGCGAGATAATTCAACAAAACGGCACGGGCTTGCCACGGACCTTCTTTGCCGCCCGCCTCGACGCGCGTTTCGGAATAGTCGTACCAGCCGTCCGGTCTCAAGGAGAGGCGGGCGTGGGTGTGCCGGTTGCCGCTATCGTAGAACCAGTCCCTGTTGTGCGTGATCGGCTGACGCGCCGCCGCCGAGTCGAGCAGCAGCTCGTTCGATTCGTAACACCCGGAAACCAGAACCATCACGGCGACGAGGATCGTCAGGCGCATAGGGCCTCCCGGTCGGCAACGCAGACGCGCATTATAGGCGTCTACGGAGCATTGGGTACCTCACGCGGACGTGCGCCGGATTCGTTTGCACCGCCGCCGGCTGCTTTCTATGGTAACGCTATCAGGAGGAAGCCATGACAATAAAAAACACAATAAAAAAATCCGCCGCACTCGCGATACTGATGACGGGCTCACCATGCTTTGCCGCCGGTTTGTCCGTAAGCCCCAACGAAACGCTGGAAAAGCCGGGTTTATCGGTCATCGTGCACCAGAACGCATTTCATCCGGTTTTCCGGGACGAGAAAAACGGCGGTCTGCAAATCGTGCAGCACGACGTACGAATCGCCACCGACGGCGAAGTCCGTCTCAATCCGACGCCCGAGCAATGGGACCCGGTACCCGCGCTGGTAAAACGCGAGCACACGGCAAAAGCGATTTCGGTGACATCAGGCTATGCCGATATCGGTTTGTCGTATCACATCACCGTGAGCCCCGAAGGCGAGGGCTTCCGCATCGTGGTCGATCTCGACAAGCCGCTGCCGGCGAACCTGGTCGGCAAAGCCGGCTTCAATTTCGACTTCGTGCCGCCGTCCTATTTCGGCAAGACGTTCCTGATGGGTGCGCAGCCGGGCCTGTTCCCGCGGACGCCCAACGGACCGATGAAGAAGGACGCCTCGGGCGATCCCGAACCGATGGCTGAGGGTGCGAGCAAGCTCGTGCTGTCGCCGGAAGATCCGATGACCCGCGTCGGCATCGTGTCCGACACCGCACCGCTGGCGCTCTATGATGCGCGCAATCGCGCCCAGAACGGCTGGTTCGTGGTCCGCGCCTTGATCCCGGCCGGCGCCAGCAAGAACGCCATCGTCTGGCATGTGACGCCGAACGTGGTCAAAGGCTGGATGCGCACGCCGGTGGTGTCGTTCAATCAGGCCGGATACACGCCGAAGCGTTCCAAGGTCGCGATCATCGAGATGGACCCGCGCTTCAAGGCGCCGGGTGATGCCGAAGTGGTCAAGCTCGATGCGTCGGGTGCCGCCAAGCCGGTGTTCCGCGGCAAGATCGCGCCGTGGGGCCAGTGGACGCGCTACAAATATGCCCGCTTCGATTTCTCCAAGCTGACCGAACCCGGCATCTATGCCATCCGTTTCGCCGGGCGGACCACCAATCCGTTCCGCATTGCGCCCGACGCCTACGACCGCATCTGGCAGACTTCGCTCGACACCTATCTCGCCGAGCAGATGGATCATGTCGAAGTGCGCGAGCAGTACCGCACTTGGCAAGGCCCGTCGCATCTCGACGACGCCCGTCAGGCGGCGCCCAATATCGATCACTTCGACGGTTACAAGATGGGACCGAATCTGGATTCGCCGTTTAAGCCGGGCGAGCACATTCCCGGTCTCAATGTCGGCGGCTGGCAGGATGCCGGCGATTACGACATCCAGACGCTCGACAATTCGATGGTGGTGAAGAATCTCGTCTGGGGCCGCGAACTTTTCGGTCTCAACTGGGATGAAACCACGGTCGACCACGACGCCCGTCTGGTCGAAATCCGCAAGCCCGACGGCGTCAATGATGCCGTGCAGCAGATCAAGCACGGCACGCTGCAGCTCCTGGCGCAATACAAGGTATTCGGCCATGCCATCGTCGGCATCGTCGAGCCGACCTTGAAGCAATACACCCACCTCGGCGATGCCGGCTCGCAGACCGACCGGCTGGTGTTCGATCCGGCTCTGAAGCCGAACCAGACCACCGGCGGCTTCTCCGGCAAGCCCGACGACCGCTGGGCCTTCACCTCCGACGTGCCGGCCGACGACTACGCCATGGCGGGGGCGCTCGCCGCGGCCAGCCGTGCGCTCAAGGACTCCGATCCGGCATTGGCGGCCGAAGCCTTGGCGGCGGCCAAAGTGGTGTGGGCCAACCAGCAGAATCTCGGCGACCGCATGAACCGGCCCGAGCGCGGCAACTGGAGCGAAGGTCCGATCGAGATCGCCGCCATCCCGGCGACGGTGGAGATGATCCTCGCCACCAAAGGCGATCCCGTCTACACCGCCAAACTCCGGGCGATGATGCCGCAAATCAAACAGTACTTCACGTTCCTCGGCAGTCCGCTGTTGCGCGCCATGCCGTACATGGATGCGGAGTACAAAGCCGAGCTGAAAGCGGCGGCGGTCGCGGTCAAGGCGAACCTCGACAAGGAGCTTGCCAAGACGCCGTTCGGCGTGCCGGTGTCGCTCGGCACCTGGGCGGGTTCGGGGCAGGTCGCCAATTTCGGCGCCTCGATGTATATGGCGCATCAGGCGTTCCCGGATGTGTTCGGCACCGACTACACGTTGGCGGCGCTCGACTACATTCTCGGCCGCCATCCCGCCAACAACCTGTCGCTGGTGATCGGCGTCGGCGCGCAGTCCAAGGCGTTGATGTACGGCCATAACCGCGCCGACTATTCCGCCGTGCCGGGCGCGATGACCCCGGGCGTCTTGGTGATCAAGCCGGATTATCCTGAGCAGAAAGACAACTGGCCGTTCCTGTGGTTCGAAAACGAATCCACGGTCGCGACCACGTCTTCCTACATCCTTCTGGCCAACGCCGGTCTTGCCGCCAGCAAGGAATAAGTTTTTTTGGCAGTGCCCGGTTCAGCGATGGACCGGGCGCTCCATTTACACGATTGCGTGAGCGCTCGGTCGCAAGCCGCCAGTTTCACGCCGCACGCGAATGACCCGCCGAAACCGCTATCTGAGCGCGCCGCGTAGTCGCCGGATACATTTGTCTGGCAATTGCGGGGGTGGGGATATCCTCCTACGGTAACGCTACCGGGAGGAAACAATGAAAAAAACATGCTACCTGTTTGCAACATTATTGCTTTGCAGTTCCAGTCTCGCAGGTCCGTTGACGCTCACACCCCAAAACGATCTCGAAACCCAGGGTCTGACCGTCAACGTCTACGAGATGAAGTTCAGCCCCATCTTCTTCGATGAGAAGAACGCGGGGATTCAGCTCATCCTGCATGGCGAACGCATCGCCACCGACGGTGAAGTCCGTCTCAATCCGACGCCCGAACAGTGGGACCCGGTGCCTGCGATCACCGGCCGCGAAAAGGGCAAGGAGCCCAATCAGGTCGTCGTCAAATCCGGCTATCCGGCGCAAAAACTGGCTTACAAAATCTATGTCACCGCCGAAGGCGACGGCTTCCGCATCGCCGTCGATCTCGACAAACCGCTGCCGCAAGAGCTGGTCGGCAAGGCCGGCTTCAATCTCGATTTCCTGCCGACCTCGTATTTCGGCAAGACCTATCTGATGGACACGGCGCCGGGCTTGTTCCCGCGCACGCCGGTCGGTCCGATGCTGAAAGACGGTTCCGGCGATCCGCAGCCGCTGGCCTCGGGCGGCAAAGCCATCACGCTGGCGCCGGAAGATCCGCTGACCCGCGTGTCGATCGCTTCCGACGGCGCGCCGATTGCGCTCTACGACGCCCGCAACCGCGCCCAGAACGGATGGTTCGTGGTGCGCTCGCTGATTCCGGCGGGCAAGACCAAGAACGCGCTGGTGTGGCATGTAAAGCCGAACGTGGTGCAGGGCTGGACCCGCGCGCCGGTGGTGTCGTTCAACCAGGCCGGCTACACGCCGAACCGCTCCAAGGTCGCAACCATCGAGCTCGATCCCAAATTCGCCGCGCCCACCGATGCCGCGCTGATCAAGCTCGCCGCCGACGGTTCGCAGCAGACCGTCTATCAGGCGAAAGTGAAACCGTGGGGCAAGTGGACCCGCTACAACTACGCCTCGTTCGATTTTTCCAGCGTCAAGGAGCCGGGCATCTACGCCATCTCCTATGCCGGCAAGACCACCAATCCGTTCCGCATCGCGCCCGACGCTTACAGCCACATCTGGCAGCTGTCGCTCGACACCTATCTCGCCGAGCAGATGGACCACATGGCGATCCGCGAGCAGTACCGGATGTGGTCGGGCATTTCGCACATGGATGACGCCCGCCAGGCGCCGCCGAACCACATCCATTTCGACGGCTACAAGATGGGGCCGAACCTCGATTCGCCTTACAAGGCGGGTGAGCACATTCCCGGCCTCAATGTCGGCGGCTGGCAGGATGCCGGCGATTACGACATCCAGACGCCGTCGAACGGCATGGTGGTGCATGATCTAGCGATGGCCCGCGAGCTGTTCGGTCTCGATTGGGACGAGACCTCGATCGACGAGCCCGCGCATCAAGTCGAAATCCGCAAGCCCGATGGCGTCAACGATGCCGTGCAGCAGGTCAAGCACGGCGCCTTGCAGCTTCTGGCGCAATACAAGGCCTTCGGTCATTCCACCATCGGCATCGTCGATCCGGTATTACGGCAATATACCCACCTCGGCGATTCCGGCTCGCAGTCCGATCGTCTGCTCTACGATCCCAAGCTCGAACCGAACGATGTCGTCGGTGGAACGTCGGGCCGGCCCGCCGACCGCTGGGTCTTCACCACCGATATCACCTCCAACGATTACAACATGGCAGGCG
>JAHFQC010000123.1 GCA_023259375.1 Alphaproteobacteria bacterium | reverse complement strand
TGATCGACACCATCCTTTGGGACCATGACGGCGTCCTCGTCAGCACCGAACATCTCTACTTCCAAGCCACCGCTGAAACGCTGGCTGGAGCCGGCGTGACGCTGACGCTGCAGCAATACCAGCAGTTTCACCTCGTCGAATCCCGCGGCTCCTGGCATTTGGCCGGACATCTCTCCCAAGCCGAAGTCGACCGCCTGCGCCGCCAACGCACCGCGCGCTATATCGAGATGCTGACCACCGGCGACGTGCTGGTGCCGGGCGCGGTTGACCTCCTCAAGCGCCTTAAGCCTCGTTACCGCATGGCCGTGGTGACCTCGAGCCTGCGCGAACCCTTCGATGCCATCCATCGCACCAGCGGATTGCGCGATCTGGTCGAGTTTGTGTTGACGAACGAAGACTACAGCGCCTCCAAACCCGACCCGGAACCCTATCTCACCGCCGTGGCGCGGCTCGGCGTCGCCAAAGAGAATTGCCTCGTAGTGGAAGACTCGACCCGCGGCCTGACGGCGGCGCGCGCGGCCGGGCTGCGCTGCTGGATCATCCGCTCCGACATCACCACCGGCCTCAATTTCGAAGGGGCCGAACGCCAGTTCGATAGCCTTGCCGAGGTGGGAGAGGCGCTGCATAGCAACGTGTGACGGCCGCCACGGAACCCTGTAAGCTCCGCCCGCGATCACGACGGAGACCGACGATGCGGTATGCGGCCCTATTGTTGCTGTTCACGATGCCGGCGCTTGCCGCACCGAGCGTTGTGCCGCTTGCGAACACCGACAAGACCGTGATCGGGCAGACCATCACTGCGCCGGACCACCCGACCGTCATCAGCACCCTCATCACCTTCCAGCCGGGCGACAAGACGGCGGTACACAAGCATCCTTGGCCGCATTACGGCTATATGCTGGAAGGTGTTCTGACCGTCACCAATACCGAAACCGGCAAGAGCTTCGACGTCAAACCGGGCGAGTTCCTGGTCGAGATGCAGAACACCGCCCACTTCGGCGAGAACCGCGGCACGGTGCCGGCAAAAATGCTGATCGTCGACACCGTTCCGGCGGGCGTCACCAGTAATTCAGTGGCGGTGCCCTAAAGTATCCGGTCCAGAAACACCGCCTCACCGCGCTCGTAGCGCCGCCGCAGACATTCGCGGAAGCCGCATTTTTCGGCGACGCGGATCGAAGCGCGGTTGTCGGCATTGACGGCCGCGATCACGCGGATGGGACCGAAGTGTTCGCGGCCCCACTGAACGCATTCCTTTGCGGCTTCGGTGGCGTAGCCTTTGCCTTGTGCACGCGGCGACAGCACCCAGCCGATTTCCGGCACACCGTTCACTGCCGGATCGTAATCGCGTTTGAGATCGATGAAGCCGACCTCACCGATCATGGTGCCGGAGGATTTTTCCTCGACCGCCCAGAAGCCGTACCCCATCAACGCCCAATGGCCGGGATGCTCGATGAGGCGCAGCCATGCCTGACTGCGCCCGATCGGCTGACCACCGCGCGTCCATCGCGCCACATCCGGATCGCCCCAATAGGCGGCAACAGTGTCGAAATCGTCGGCACAGAAGGGACGCAGGATGAGGCGGGCGGTTTCAAGCGTGGGCTGGGTCATGGTCAATAGGATTTCGGCAGATCGAGCACGTTCTCGCCAATGTAGGAAAGGATGAGCTGCTCCGTCACCGGGATGATACGCGGCAGAACCGATTCCCGGAACAGCCGTTCGACTTGGTATTCCTTGGCGTACCCCATGCCGCCGAGCGTCATCACAGCTTGGAGAGCGGCGTCGTAGCCGGCACGCGCAGCGATCAGCTTGGCGGCATTGGCTTCGGCGCCGCAAGGATGGCCGTTGTCGTAAAGCCAGGCGGCGCGCAGGCACATCCAATAGGCGCTTTCGAGATAGGCCCATTTTTCCGCCAGCGGATGCTGGATCGCTTGGTTCTGGCCGATGGGATGACCGAACACCACGCGCTCCTTGGCATAGGCCGAGGCCCGGCGCAGCGCATCGCGGCCAAGCCCCACCGCTTCCATGCCGAACAGGATGCGCTCCGGGTTTAGGCTGTCGAACAGATAGCGGAAGCCCTTGCCTTCCTCGCCGATGAGGTCTTCATCAGGGATGAAAAGGTCGTCGATGAACAGCGCGTTCGAATCGACGGCGGCGCGGCCCATCTTTTCGATGCGGCGGACTTCGATGCGGCTGCGGTCGAGCGGCGTATAGAACAGCGTCATGCCGTCGGCCTTGCGGGCACACTCGGCTTTCGGTGTGGTGCGGGCGAGCAGCAGAAGACGATCGGCCTCCTGTGCGGTGGTGGTCCACATCTTGCGGCCGCGCACGAGATAACCGCCCGCCGTCTTCTTGGCGAAGGTCTCGATTGAGGTGGTGTCGAGACCGGCATTGGGCTCGGTCACGCCGAAGGCGACTTTCTCGCGGCCTTCGATCAGCGGCTTCAACCAGCGCTCCTGCTGCTCGCGCGTACCATGTACGACGATCGGATGCGGCCCAAACAAATTGACATGCAGCGCCGAGGCCGCCGCCATGCCGCCGCCTCCGCGCGCGACTTCGTGCATCATGATCGCCGCTTCGGTCACGCCAAGACCGGCACCACCCAATTCCTCCGGCATGGTGATGCCGAGCCAGCCGGCTTCGGCCATCGCCTGATGAAATTCGTGCGGGAAACGCGCTTCCGAATCGCACTCGGTCCAGTAGTCGTCGCTGAAGCGGCTGACAATTCGCGCAACACCGTCTTGAACGGCACGCTGGTCTTCGTTCAGGGCGATTTCCATACGTTCACCATGGGCTTGATTTCGGTAACTTTCGGTCGTTCCCCACCACAGGCACGGAAGCCTCTTGCCGCCCGCATTCCTCCTATGCAGCTCAGAGAAATGGGGCGAAACGCAAAACGTATCGGACTATAAAGGTGCAGCCGGGGAGACGGAAACAGCACTTCATGCGTTCAGATGAATCTGACGGACGCGCGCGGATCATGACGCCGACCGATATTGCCAATCCCAATACCTTCCATAAGGTCGTGGACTGCCAATGGGCCTGCCCGGCTCATACGCCAGTGCCCGAATATATTCGCCTCATTGCGATGGGGCGCTATTCCGATGCCTACATGGTCAATTGGCATTCGAATGTCTTCCCTGGCGTATTGGGACGGACTTGCGATCGCCCGTGCGAACCGGCCTGCCGCAGGGGGCGCGTGGAGAAAGAGCCGGTCGCGATCTGCCGCTTGAAGCGCATTGCCGCCGACGCGAAGGACGACATCACCGATCGCCTGCCCAAGCCCGCGCCACAGAAGAACGGCAAACGCATTGCGCTGATCGGCGCCGGTCCTGCTTCCCTCACCGTGGCGCGCGATCTGTTGCCGCTCGGTTATGCCGTGACGATCTTCGAAGCCGACCAGCAACCCGGCGGCATGATGCGGACGCAGATTCCGCGCTTCCGCTTGCCCGAAAGCGTGCTCGACGAAGAATGCGGTTATGTCATCGGGCTTGGCGCCGAGATGCGCTACGGCACGCGGATCGACTCGTTGAGAGCGGTGCTCGATCAGGGCTTCGATGCGGTGTTCGTCGGATGCGGCGCGCCGCGCGGGCGCGATCTCGATATTCCCGGACGGCAGGAAGCGGGCGAACACATCCATATCGGCATCGATTGGCTGGCCTCGGTTTCGTTCGGCCATACCACCGCGATCGGCAAGCGCGTGATCGTGCTGGGCGGCGGCAACACCGCGATGGACTGCTGCCGCACCTCGCGGCGGCTCGGCGGCGAGAGCGTGCAGGTGGTGGTGCGTTCCGGCTTTGCCGAGATGAAAGCCAGTCCGTGGGAAAAAGAAGATGCCATGGAAGAAGACATCCCGATCCACAATTTCCTGGTGCCGATCAAATTCACCCATGAGGGCGGCAAACTCACCGGCGTGACCTTCGAGAAGGTCAAAGCGGAATATGTCAACGGCCGGCGCAAGCTGATCCCGGCGGGCGAACCGCCGGTACATTTCGAATGCGATGACGTGCTGGTGGCTGTCGGTCAGGAGAATGCGTTTCCCTGGATCGAACGCGAGCTGATCGGGTTCGACGAATGGGATATGCCGGTGCTGGACAAGGCGACGCTGCAGTCGACGCATCCGAAGATTTTCTTCGGCGGTGACGCGGCGTTCGGGCCCAAGAACATCATCACGGCGGTGGCGCACGGCCACGACGCGGCGATCTCGATCGACCTTCTCTGCCGCGGCCAGGACGTGACGGCGCGCCCGCGCCAGCGCACCACGCTCGCCAGCCAGAAGATGGGCATCCACGACTGGTCGTACGACAACGACATCTCGCTCGACCTCCGGTACAAAGTTCCGCAGGCGCCCAAGGCCGAGACCTTGCGCAATGTGAATATGGAAGTCGAACTCGGCTACACGCGCGAGCTGGCGGCGCTCGAAGCGCAACGCTGCCTCAACTGCGATATCGAGACGGTGTTCGCCGACAGCCTGTGCATCGAATGCGATGCCTGCGTCGACATCTGTCCAATGGACTGCATCACCTTCACCGGCAATGCGCCGGAAGACGAGCTGCGGCAGAAAACCAAAGCGCCCGCCGCCAATACCGAACAAGGCCTTTACGTCTCCGCCGATCTCAAATCCGGCGCCATCATGGTGAAGGACGAGGACGTCTGCCTGCATTGCGGGTTGTGCGCCGAACGCTGCCCGACCGGGGCTTGGGACATGAAGAAGTTCACCATCGATATCGCCAAGGCGTACACATGCGCGCGATAACCGGGCCGCTGGCCGCCACCAACGATTTCGTCGTCAAGTTTGCCAATATCAACGGCTCGGGCTCGGCGAGCGCCAACGAGTTGTTCGCGCGCTCCATTCTGCGCATGGGCGTGCCGGTGGCGTCGCGCAATATCTTCCCGTCCAACATCCAAGGCCTGCCGACCTGGTACGAAGTGCGCGTCTCGGGCGAAGGCTGGCTCGGACGGCGCGGCGGCGTCGATTTCATGGTGGCGCTCAATCCGCAGACCTTCGACAAGGACATGGCGTCGATCGAGCCGGGCGGATACCTGCTCTACGATTCCACCAAGCCGATCCCGCCGGAAAAATTCCGCCCCGACATCACGGTTCTGCCCATTCCGCTGACCGAGATCTGCAACAAGGCTTATGCCGATCCGCGCCAGCGCCAACTGTTCAAGAACATCGTCTATGTCGGCGCGATGACGAGCCTGCTCGGCATGGACCTTGAAGCGGTCAAGTGGCTGATCGCCGAACAGTTCGAATCGAAGCCCAAGCTGCTGGCGCCCAACATCCAGGCGCTCGGCTTCGGCTATGAATATGCACGCGACCGACTGAAGGACCGCTGCAAGCTGAAAGTGAAGCGGCAGGACAAAGTCGGCGAGCGCATTTTCATCCAGGGCAACAACGCCGCCGCGCTCGGCTGCGTCTGGGCGGGCGCCACGGTGTGCGCTTGGTATCCGATCACGCCCTCGACCTCGCTGGCGGAGAACTACAACCGCCACGCCTCGCGCTTCCGTATCGATCCGGTCAGCAAGAAGAAGAATTTCGCCTTCCTGCAAGCTGAAGACGAAATCGCCGCCATCGGCATGGTGGTGGGGGCAAGCTGGAACGGCGCCCGCGCCTTCACCGCCACCAGCGGCCCCGGCATTTCGCTGATGAGCGAGATTTTCGGCTTTGCCTATTACGCCGAAGTGCCGGCGGTGGTGTTCGACGTGCAGCGCGGCGGACCGTCGACCGGCATGCCGACGCGCACCCAACAATCGGACCTGTTGCTCGCCGCCTATGCCAGCCATGGCGATACCAAGCACGTTCTGTTGTTTCCCGAAGACCCGCACGAGTGCTTCGACTTCGCCGCGGCGGCGTTCGATCTCGCCGAACGGCTGCAGACGCCGGTGTTCGTGATGATGGATCTCGATATCGGCATGAACGACTGGCTGGTCGAGCCGCTCAGTTGGGACGACACACGTCGCTACGACCGCGGCAAGGTCCTCAGCGCCGAAGAGCTGGAAGCGGGCAAGACGTTCGGGCGCTATATCGATGTCGACGGCGATGCCGTGCCTTATCGCACCATTCCCGGCACCCACCCGTCGCAAGGGGCCTATTTCACCCGCGGCTCGAGCCACGACGCTTATGCGCGCTATTCGGAAGAAGGCGCCACCTATGTCGCCGGCATGCAGCGGCTGCTGCGCAAGTTCGAGACCGCCAAATCGCTGGTGCCCAAGCCGGCGGCACGCGAAGCCAAAGAAAAAGCGCGCTTCGGCGTGATCTATTACGGCTCAACGGCGGTTGCCATGAACGAAGCGGTGGCGGTGCTGGAACAGAAAGGTCTGCCGCTCGACCTGATGCGGGTGCGCGCCTTTCCGTTCAACGACGACGTGGAAGCCTTCATTGCGGCGCATGAACAGGTGTTCGTGGTCGAGCAGAACCGCGATGCGCAACTGATGAAACTGATGGTCGGCGAATGCGCCATCGATCCGGCGAAGTTCCTGCCGATCCTGCATTTCGACGGCACGCCGATCACTGCGCGCTTCATCATCAAGGAAATCGCGGCCCGCGCCGGACTTGCCGAAGCCGAAGCCCAGGAGGCCGCGCAATGACCTACATCGCCAAGCCGAAACTGCATCACCCCTCGCTGCAACCCAATGCGCTCGGCTTCACGCGGCGCGACTACGAAGGGCGGATTTCGACCTTGTGCGCCGGCTGCGGCCATGACTCGATCAGCGCCGCCATCGTGCAGGCTTGTTACGAGCTTTCCATCGAGCCGCACCGCGTCGCCAAAATGTCGGGCATCGGCTGTTCGTCGAAGACGCCCGACTATTTTTTGGGACAAGCACACGGGTTCAATTCGGTGCATGGGCGCATGCCTTCCGTCTTGACCGGCGCCGCGATGGCCAATCGCGATCTCATCTATCTCGGCGTTTCGGGCGATGGCGACAGCGCCTCGATCGGACTCGGCCAGTTCGCACATGCGCTGCGGCGCGGCGTCAATATGGTCTACATTTGCGAGAACAACGGCGTTTACGGCCTGACCAAAGGCCAGTTCTCGGCCACCGCCGATGCCGGCGCAAAATCGAAAAGCGGCGAAGTGCATGTCGATTCCGCGATCGATCTGATCTCGATGGCGCTGCTGCTCGGCGCGAGCTATGTGGCGCGCAGCTTCTCGGGCGACAAGAAACAACTGGTGCCGCTGATCATGGGCGCCATCCGGCACAAGGGCGCGGCAATCCTCGACGTCATCAGCCCGTGCGTGACCTTCAACAACCATGCAGGATCGACCAAGAGCTTCGATTACGTGCGCGAGCATGATGAAGCCGTGAACGCCGTCGATTTCGTGCCGGCGAGGAAGGAAATCACCGCCGATTACGAACCCGGCACAACCGAACTGGTGCGCCAGCATGACGGCTCGTATCTGAAGCTCGCCAAACTGCGCCCCGATTACGATCCCTCCAACCGCATCGCCGCGCTGGCGTATTTGCAGGAGCATCAGGCGCAAGGCGAACTCGTCACCGGCCTCATCTATGTCGCGCCGGAAGCCGCCGACCTGCACGACCATCTCGGAACGGCCGACACGCCGCTCAACACACTCACCGAGAAAGAACTCTGCCCCGGCGCCAAGGCGCTGGAGGTGGTGAACGGGGAATACCGCTGAAGCGGGTCCTCTTCGCCCTCGCGCTGGCCTTCAGCGCCGCCGCCGCAGGTCCCAATGCCTCGGTGAAGGGGAATGTCGTGACGTCGCCGGCCGTGACGATCACGCTGCCCAACTCGGCGCGCTATCTCGGCACCGACACGTTCACGTTGACCGACCCGAAGCTTGGACCATTCGACGATTGCAAGCTATTTGCTTTCGTCGAGGCGAACGGAAAAGAGATCCAAAAGCTCTATTGGGTGCAGTTTGAGGAATACAAGCCGAGCCATCCCGAACTGCACCACGTCTACAATTCGCCGCGTCATGTCGACATCGGCGGGCTCGATTTCTATGTCGATACCTGGACCTCGACCGGTAAGGATGCGGCGGAGCCCGGCTCCGATACCGAACACTTCAATGCACTACTGACCGCTAACGGATACACCCGCCCACCGATGACGGTCGTGCGCCTGGTCCATCTGTTCGATAAAGCCAAGCGCAAAGAATTGATGATCATCTATGGCGAGGCACAACCCAGCGATACCGAGACGGTTCTGCGGCACGCCATCGCGCGGATGCGGATCGGTCAGGGCACCGGCGGATAAACGTGCCAGCGGCCTTCGTGGTCGCGGATGCGCCAGCCGGTTTCGGTCTTTTCGACATCGCGGGATTCGAGCGGCACCTTGGCAAAGCCGCCGGGAATATCGAGCACATAGGTCGGGATGCCCAGCCCCGACAGCCGCGCGCGCAGCGCCCGCATCAGGGTCAGGCCTTCATCGATGCTGACGCGGAAATGCGACGTGCCCGGCGCCAGATCGGGATGATGCAGGTAATACGGCTTGATGTGGCATTCGAGGAAAGCGCGCATCAAGGCCTCGAGAGTCGAGATCTCGTCATTGATGCCGCGCAGCAGCACGGTCTGGCTGACCAGCGGAATACCGGCATCGACGAGACGGGCGAGGGCGCGGCGCGCGTCGGGACCAAGCTCACGTGGATGGTTGGCGTGGATTGCGATAACCGTCGAGGCACCGGGCGCCAGCAGCGCGGCAATCATCTCGTCGGAGATGCGGGCGGGATCGACCACCGGCACGCGGGTGTGCCAGCGCAGCAGCTTCACATGCGGGAGCGAAGCAAGGCGGGCGGACGCTTCGGCAATGCGCCGGGGCGAGAGAATGAAGGGATCGCCGCCGGTGAAAATGATTTCCCAGATTTCGGGATGCGCAGCGACATACGCGATCGCTTGCTCGAAGGTTTGGGGCAGCAGTGCGTTCTCGGCATTCTGGCCGACGCTTTCGCGGCGGAAGCAGAAGCGGCAATAGACCGGGCAGGACTGCACGATCTTGAATAGCGCGCGGTCGCGGTGGCGATGCACGATACCGGGCACCGGCGAATGCGCGTCATCGCCGATCGGATCGAGAAGCTCTTCCGGCTTCTTGGTGAGTTCGCGCACGCTGGGGACAAACTGGCGCGCAATGGGGTCGAACGGATCGCTGCGATCGATCAGGTTCACCACCGTCTCGGTCAGCGCGACAGAATACTTTTCGGCCACCGGTTCCAGCGACGGCAATTGCTCGCGCGCAACCAATCCGGAATCGGCCAAAGTGTAGATGGACTTCAAGGCAGTCATGGTGCCGGGGTCCATAGCACGTCTTGGACCGAACGGGACCCTGTTGCGAGCATGACGAGACGATCGAACCCAAGCGCCGCACCGGAAGCCTCCGGCATGATCGCAAGCGCGGCGAGAAAATCCTCATCGATCGGATAGCGCTCGCCGTAAACACGCTGTTTTTCCACCATTTCGGCTTCGAAGCGGGCGCGCTGTTCCTCCGGATCGGTCAATTCGCCAAACCCGTTGGCGAGTTCCACGCCGCACACGTAAAGCTCGAACCGCTCCGATACTCGCGGATCGTGCGCCGCCGCGCGCGCCAGCGCCGCTTCGCAACGCGGATATTCGCACAGCACCGTCGGGCGGCCTTCGCCCAGCCTGTCTTCAAGAGTGACGATGATCTTCGAGAAAATGTCGGCCCAGGTATCATTGGCGGCAACATCGTACCCGGCTGCACGCGCGGCGTTGGCCAAAGCGTCGCGGATACCCTGCCCTCTCTCGTCCAGTGTGGCGAGCAGATCGACACCGGCATAGCGCTGGAACGCCTCGCCCACCGTCAGACGCTCCGGCTCGGCCAAGGCATCGCAAGTGCGGCCGCGGAACGAGAATGTCGCAAGCCCCGTAATCTTTGCCGCAATCCGGACAAGATCGACCGTGTCCGCGATCGCCGCGGCGTAAGGTTCCCGCGCGCGATACCACTCCAGCATGGTGAATTCCGGCACATGCAACGGCGAACCGGCCTCACGGTTACGGAACACGCGCGCGAAATCGAAAATGCGCGTTTCACCGGCGGCGAGCAGCTTTTTGGCGGCAAATTCGGGCGAGGTGTGCAGGTAAAGCGTGCGGCGGGCGCCGTCTGCCCCGATCAAATCGGTGGCGAAACCGGCCAAATGGGCCTCGTTGCCAGGCGAAACGGCCAAAGCGCCGCATTCGACTTCGGTGAAGTCTTGGGCTTCGAAATGGGCCCGAAAAGCCTTTTTAATCAGGCCTCGCGACGTTAACGCCGGCCGCCGGTCGGCATGACGGTGGGGTGCCCACCAGGGTGATCCGGTCTTGGCCAAACTCTGCCGCTCCTGTATACGCCCCGCCTAAAGCGGCTTCGGGCCGCTCCGATGCGGCAAGTCCGCCCGACTAGACGAGGTATCACTGTGGTTTCGGTTATCGCCAGCTCCGTGCGCAAAGGCAATGTCATCGAGAAGGACGGCAAGCTCTATGTGGTCCTGAAGGCCGAGAGCTTCTTCCCGGGCAAGGGTACGCCCACCACATCCATCGTCATGCGCCGCATCTCCGACGGTGTGAAGGTGGTCGACCGCTACAAGACGACCGATTCCGTCGAACGCGCCTTCGTCGAGGAAAAGACCTTTCAGTACCTCTACCAGGACGGCGAACACTACGTTTTCATGGATCCCGAAACCTTCGATCAGCTCACAGTCGATTCCTCGGTGGTCGGCGATCGCGCCCCCTACCTGCAG
>JAHFQC010000049.1:31634-37519 GCA_023259375.1 Alphaproteobacteria bacterium | reverse complement strand
CCATAGGTGGTTGGGGCATTGCGAGCGGCGCGCGATCATGCCGGCGAGAAGCCGTTCGAACGGCGATCCGGTGGAAGTGCCGCGGGTCAGCAGCGTTAGAAGGCAGGCTTCGTCTTCGGGGCGATCAAGCGGGCCGCTAGGGCTCAACGCCTCGGCGGCATGGGGAAAGAACGTGATCAGTTCGGGCGATGGATCGATGCCGGCGGTCTCGGCCAGCGGGCGGCCGGTCATGGCAGCTTCGGCAGAGGCCACCGCCAGAATGGACGCCAAAACATGCGTGGCGAAATCCCTGCGCGATCCCGTCAGCCAGCGATAGGTCTCGTCCGCGGTCATGGCTTAAAACCGCTTCAAGGGGATGCCCTGCTTCTTCAAGGCATAACCGATCTGGCGCGGCGTGAGGCCGAGAATGCGGGCGGCTTTGGCTTGCACCCAGCCGGCTTTTTCCATTGCTTCGACCAAGTGGGCACGATCGAGATCGCCTTGCGGCTCGGCTGTTTCCGGTGCATGGGGCGCCATCACCGGATGCGGCGGTTCGGCCTTGACGCCCTTCCACAGCATCGCCGACAGGCAGCCTTCCTTCTGACAAGGGAAATCGCCATCGGCCAACAGTTTGGTCCGCGCCAGCGTGGCGGTGTGGCGGATGCAGTTTTCCAGTTCGCGCACATTGCCGGGAAAGTAGCAGGACTCCAGCATCGCCAAGGCGGCCGGATTGAGCGCAAGCTGGGTGCCGTGTTCGTGGTTGAAGCGGGTGAGGAATTCCTGCGCCAGCGGCGCAATATCGTCGCGGCGGTCGCGCAGCGGCGGCAGGAAAAGCGGCACCACGGCGAGGCGGAAATAGAGATCGGCGCGGAACGCGCCTTTGGCGACTTCGGCTTCAAGGTCGCGGTTGGTGGCGCAGACGAGGCGGACATCGACTTTCAGGGTCCGGGTGCCGCCGACGCGCTCGAATTCGCCTTCCTGCAGAACGCGCAGCAGCTTGGCCTGGAACGACGGCGAAATCTCGCCGATCTCGTCGAGAAACAGTGTGCCGCCGTGCGCCAGCTCGAAGCGTCCCTTGCGCTGATTGAGGGCGCCGGTGAACGCGCCTTTCTCGTGACCGAACAGCTCCGACTCCAGCACCGATTCCGGCAGGGCGGCGCAATTCAGCTTGATGAAGGGCCCGTTCTTGCGCGGCGACTGGTTGTGGATCGCGTTGGCGATCATCTCCTTGCCGGTGCCGGTCTCGCCTCGGAGCATGATGGTCGAATTGCTTCTGGCGACGCGCTTGACCTTCTCCAGTACTTCCATCAGCGCTTCGCTATGGCCGATGATGCCTTTGACGGTGACGTCGCTCCGGGCCTCGCTACGCTCCTTGGCGAGACGGGATTGCTCGGCCAGAAGCCGTTCGCGATCCTGCGCCACCACCTTGTGCAGCCTGAGTGCCTGTCCGACCAGATTGGCGACCATGGTGAGAAAGCGCACATCGCTGCCGAATGGAACCGGGTGATCGCCGATCTGCACCCGGTCGATGGTGAGCGTGCCGAGCACGCTGTCGCCCTGCTTGATCGGCACGCCGATGAACGAGACGATACCGCGCTCGGTGCAATACTCTTCCGGTGCGGAGCGCGAAAACAGCGGATCGCGCGAAACGTCGGGCACCACCAGCGGCATTTTGGTGACCACGATCTGGCCGATGGCGCGTTCGGGCAAGCGCTGGAAGAATTGTTTGGCGTTGGCTTCCGTCCAGCCCGATCCGACCACCAGTTCCGCAGTGCCGTCGGGCGTCAGCAGCGCAATCAGCCCGCGCCGCATATCGAGGAAGCTGGAAAGCAGCGCCAGCACGCCGGAAAGCGTCGGCTCCAGCCGGTTGGGTGCGGCCAGCAGCTTGGAAATCTCGTAAATGCCGCCGAGCGCCATCTCGGCCCGGTTGCGCGCAGCCATAAGGTCCTGACGACCTTTGTCCATTGCGACCGTATTCATGACCTCCGGTCCCATCTCACCGTCCAGCCACGATCCTCCTAGTCTTTTTTCGATGGTATTGTGCATGAACCGCGCCACGCGGTCTTGCCGCTACTTGGCCGAAATGATCAGCCTAACAAATCAAGCCGCGCGCAATTTTGCCGCGGCAAGCAGCTTGCGTGGCATTGGTTGCCTAACTCTTGAGCGATCTGCCGCCCAATTGCTCGGCGGTATCCCATGCTTGTTGTGTCCGGCGAATCCCGCGAAGATCGACGCTTCCTTGAGGACGTCTTTCATGAAACTCAGCGCCCGCAATCAGCTCAAAGGCAAGATCGTCGCCGTCATCAAAGGCCAGACCACCGCGCATGTCCGCATCGATCTCGGCAACGGCATGGTCATCACCTCTTCGATCACCAACGAGGCGGTCGATGATTTGCAGCTCGCTCCCGGCGATGAGGCGATTGCGATCGTCAAAGCGTCCGATGTGATGATCGCGAAATAGCGACACGCCGGCCTTTGCACCGTTCAGGATCGTTGTGAAATCCGGAACGCGGTTGAGTCGTTTTTGATCGTACCGAGCGTGCAGGCATCGCAATCGATGCCACCGTCCACTCTGGCGCCGATCCACACGTCGGGATGGCTGTGCGTGGCGATGCCGCTGTTGCGGATCGTGACGCGTTGAAGGCGCGTATCGCCGAGCTCACGTGTCCCAACCGCCTCGGGCGGTACGATCACCCCGAAGCCGCTCGATAGGCTGTCCTCGATCGCGACATCGCTGATCCGCAGCCCGGAAATCGATTTGCGGTGCAGGGCGATCTGCAGCGCCGCGCGCCAGGTCCAGCCGTGATCGTAACCGCCGCAGCGGACCATGCGGCAGTTCTTCACCACCGTGGTGCCGCTGAAATTGTTGTCGGTCTTGTCGTTCGAGGTCTCGAATGTCGTCGAGATGAGAATCCCGCAGCCGCTGGTGATGTCGGTGAACAGGCAGTCTTCGATCCGGTTGTTGGCGCCGCCATAGATCGCAGCCCCTTGCGCCAGCGAAGGCAGTTGTCCCGTGCAGCGGCGGATGACGTTGTTGCCGGGCTTGTCGGCCTGCTGCGTGAACCCCTGATCCGATGGCGCCGGCCAGATCGCGAAGCAATCATCGCCGGTATTGCGGGTGGTGCAGTTTTCGATCACGCAATCGCGGGTGTCGACACACAGATTGATGCCGTCGGCGAACAGGTTGCGCATGCGGCAGCCCTCCACCCGGATGCCGCGGCAGAGATAGAACCACAAGCCGACTTTGGTGTGCTCGATCCATAGCCGCGAGACCGTGCAGTTGCTTCCGTGCGCACCGAAAATGCCGTCGTTCTGTTCCTGGTCATTGCGGTATTTCAGTTTGCCGTCGAGGGCAAAATCGCTGAGGCGGCTGTTTTCGCCTGTCAGCTTGAAGCGAAGCCTTCTGTCGGCCTGTGGATAGAGCGGCTCGTCACCGACAAACGTGGTGTGCCACATGCCGGCGCCCTGCAGCGTCACATCCGAAGGCAGCTCGATATCGCCGGTCAGCTTGTAAGCGCCGGGCGGCACGTAGGCGATCTTCTTTTGCTTGGCGGCTGCCGCAAGCAGTGCCCGCAGCGTTTCGGCGTCGTCGCGTTCGTTGCCATCGGCGCCGAATTCGGCAAGCGACAGAGCTCCCTTCGGGCGCGGCAGTGGCGGCGCCACCATCTCCAAATCGACGAGATCGAGAATGCAGTAAGGTGCGGCACCGGTCTTGACGAGCTTGACGCTATCGCCTTTAGCCAGCACCAAATCCTTGAGCCGCGCTTCATCATAGAAATGGCGCGGCTTGCCGTCGGCGGGATTGTTGGTGAAGGGATATTCGCCGTAAACCCAGGCAAAACGCGACGAGAGCGCGATGTCTGCGATCTTCTCGCTATTGCGATAGAGCGTCAGCGTATCGGCAACCCCGCTGCCGTCGGAGGCATCGGGCAGCGAGAACCGTACCACCATCGCATTGGCTGGTGCCGTCACGGTGAATTCGGCCGATTGGCCCGCCGTCAGTTTCACGCAGGTGCCGTTCGCGGATTCGTTCTCCACCCGAAAGGGGCCATACGCCGGACCCAACACGGTGCCTGAGGTCTTCATCGCCTCGGCTTGGTAGGTGGTCCATGGCATGTCGGCGCCGACCGGCCGTGTGCGCGGCGCCGCGAAAGCGGGTGCAGTGGCAAATGCGGCCGTGGAGATCAGAAGCTCGCGCCGGTTCATTACGTTCTCCTAAGCGACTTTTCCGATCCGGTCCACCACAACGGTCTTGCCCGGCGCCACCGAAACGGCGCGGTCCCAGACCGTGAAGCAATGCGCTTGCCGGTTGGCCGCTTCAGCCGCGATCGTCACGGAGTCGTGTGTGATGAGGAGCGCAAAACCGTCGCCCTGGTAGGCAAGCTGGAACGCAAGGCTTTTCCAGCTCTTGTACAGCCGCGGTGTGATGCTGACATGATCGTTGTCGACGCTGACGCCGCCGAAGCCGAATACCGCCGTCATCCAGGCGCCGCCATTGGCTGCCGGATGGCTGCCGCCGATGAAGATCGTTCCGGCGTAGACCTTGTACAGGCCTTCGAGGTCGAGTTTGGCGGTCTTGAGGAAATACTTGTAGGCGAATTCGAGGTCGCCGAATTCCGCCGCCACCATGGCATAGGCGCAGGCCGACAGGCTGGAACCGTGTTCGGTGCGGGATTCGTAATAGTCCCAGTTCGCCTTCTTGATGGCGCGCGCGTACCTGTCCTTGAACAGGTTCAGCATCATCACCACGTCGGCTTGCTTGATGACCTGGGTGGGTACGGCGAGGCCTTGTCCGGCGCCGAGATACTCGTCGGGATGGATGCGCTGCGCCTTGAGCTCTTCGACTGGAACGTCCTTGAGATTGAAATAGCTGTCGAACTGCTCGATCAGCCCGGTTTCGGGGTCCGGCTCGGGCACATAGATAAGGTGCAGAGCATCCGCGAACTGCGGCAGCTCGCGGCCGATATCGATCTTGGTCACCAGCGCTGCCAGCGCATCGGGATGATGCTCAGCGAGATAAGACACCAATGCGCAGGCGATTTCGAACGTCGCCTTGACCACCATGTTGGTGAAGGCGTTGTTGTTGACGCGCTCGTGATATTCGTCCGGCCCGATGACGTCGAGCACCTCGTAGCGGTTCTTGTCCTTCTTGAAATAGGCATAGGAATAATAGAACCGCGCGCATTCGAGGATCACTTCGGCGCCGCCTTCGAGCAGCACCGTATCGTCGCCGGTGACCTTGAAGTACTCCCACATCGCGATGGCGACATCGCCGGAGATATGCACCTGCTTGTCGCGGAAATGGGTGCGCAATTCGCGCTTGGTCAGGGGATCGCCGATATTGAAATAGGTGCAGGCATCGTCGCCGGTCTCCTGGCTCTCCCATGCATAGAAGGCGCCGCGATAGCCCGCGCCTTCCGTCAACGCCTTGCGCCGCGCCCCCGGCAGGGTACGGATGCGATAGCGCAGAAGTTCGGCCGCCTTCTGTGGGCTGGTGTGCAGGAAGAAGGGGAACATGAACATCTCGGTGTCCCAGAACACCGCGCCTTTGTAGACCTGCCCCGAAAGCGCTCGCGCCGGAATGGAGTTTGCGCTGCCGTCGACCGGCGCTGCGATCAGAAGCTGGAAGATGGAGTAGCGCAGCGCGTGCTGGGCGGTGTCGTCGCCCTCGATGACAACATCGCTCTTGGCCCATTTCTCGGCCCAGGCGGCGTCATGCTCGGCTTGGAGGGCTGCGAGGCCTTGTGTCTTGGCAGCGGAAACCGCAGCTACGGCGGCTTCGGCCACGGAGCCGTCGATGCCATCAAAGCCGGTCGCGACCGCGAAGACCTTGAAGAAAGTGTAGGTCTTGCCGGGTTCTGCCGCGAAGCTGATGACGCGGAGGTTGTGCTTGCCGCTTACGACAT
>JAHFQC010000049.1:0-31624 GCA_023259375.1 Alphaproteobacteria bacterium | reverse complement strand
CGCCGCCGCCTCGGCCACCACAACGTCTTTGCCCGCCTCGTTGGTAAGGCCGCGGACGACGAGCACGTCGTCGCGTTTCTCAAACGCGAGATCGAGAAGATGCGGACCGTTGAGGTCCCAGATGTCGGCGTCGATACCGGTTTCGATTGCGATCTGCGCGGCGCGGGATGCCGTCACGCTGTAGCGGACGACGCCGAGATTGGGGCGTACCGCCGAGAGAAACCGCTGCGACGAAAGGATGACCGTGTTGGCGCCGAGATCGAATTGCGTTTCGCGTTCGAAGCAGGCGTTCTTCAGCGACAGCGTTTGGCGATGCGAGGCCGCCGGGGTCGAAAGCACGGATACCGGTTCGCCGTTGACGCGGATGCGGGTGTACCCGCCATTGGGCGCATTGACCGGCTCGCGCCAGGCTTCGCCGACCTGATCGAACACGCCCGCCAGCGTGACGGCAACGCACTCGTCCGGTCCGTATTCGTCGAGCGTGCCGCGATAGCCCATCCGGCCATTGGCAATCTGATAGATATTGCCGTGCCGCATCACCGCTTCGCGGTCGTGCGCCAGTTCGCGGGTTTCGACGGTCCAGTGGCTGGTCATGCCGCGGCCTTGTCTTGCACGAACAGCGTGAGGAATCCGGCCAGAACCATCGCGGCGCCGGCCAGCACCAGCGCATAGATCGTCTGGCCGCCGAATACGGTCTTGACCAGAAGGCCCAGCACCGCGGCAGCGATGATCTGCGGGATCACCAGGAAGAGATTGAACATCCCCATATAGACGCCCATTTTCCGGTGCGAGACGGCGCTCGACAGAATGGCGTACGGCATGGTGAGAAGACTCGCCCAGGCGATGCCGATCGCGACCATCGAAATCAGCAGCATGGTCGGGTCCTTGATGACGATCATCGACATCAATCCGATACCGCCGATGATGAGCGCGATCATGTGGGTGGCGACGCGGCCGATCTTCTTGGCTATCGGCGGCAGCAGGAACGCGACGATGGCGGCGACGCCATTATAGACCGCCATCAGCACGCCGACCCAATTGGCGCCTTCGTTGTAGAGCGCGCTGGTCGGATCGCTGGAATGGAAGTGGAAGCTGGTGACGGCCGATGTCGTGTAGATGAAGAGGGCGTAAAGCGCGAACCACGTCAGCAACGTGACGCCGGCGAGCTGCTGCATCGTTTTCGGCATCGCCTTGAGGTCGGCGACGATCTCGACCATGCCTTTGGTGTGGCCGGCTTTGGCGCGCGCTGCGGCGGCGAGCTGCAACAGGCCGTAGAACACGATGCTGCCGGAAATGATGTAGAGCCCGGCGTACCAGTCTTGGGCGAAGATCGCAAAAGAAAGGACCGCGCCCGCCAGGATCAGGACAAGCCCCTGGCGGATGCAGCTCTTGCGATCGAGGGCGGTCGCGTCGGCCGATTCTGCCTTGGAAACGTTGAAGGCTTCCTGTTCCTGCGGCGAGTATTCGCGCACCCGGAAGATGGTCCACAACACGGCGGCGAGGAAGGCAAAACCGCCGATATAGAAGGACCAACGGACCGAGGGCGGAATCACGCCTGCGGGCGCGGTGTTGGCAATGCCCAGCCATTTGGTGAACACCCACGGGCAGACCGAAGCGACCACCGACGAAACGCCGATGAAGAAGGTCTGCATCGCGAAGCCTTGGGTGCGCTGCGCGTCGGGCAGCATGTCGCCGATGAAGGCGCGGAACGGCTGCATGGTGACGTTAATCGAGGCATCCATGATCCACAGCATGCCGGCCGCGATCCACAGTGCCGGCGAGTTCGGCATGGCGAGGAGGGCGAGCGAAGAGAGAATGGCGCCGATCAGGAAATAGGGCTTGCGGCGGCCGAGCCGGTTCCAGGTCTTGTCGCTCATATGGCCGATCAAAGGCTGGATGATGAGCCCGGCGACGGGGGCGGCGACCCACAGGATCGGAATGGCGTCGACCTTGGCGCCGAGCGTCTCGAAGATGCGGCTGATATTGGCGGTCTGCAGGGCGAATCCGAACTGGATGCCGACATAGCCGAAACTGATGTTCCACAATTGCCAGAAATCGAGCCGGGGTTTTGTTGTCATTGGAGTCCCGTGGCGCCGGTGCGCACCGTGTGTTCGAACCAGTGGTCCAGATCTTCGAGCGAAATCTCGGCAAGGTCGCGCACGACGATGTCGGCGCCCTCGCGTTTCAATTCTTCGCCATTGTTCTCGCGAGCGATGCCCAGGGTCAAACCGAAACGGCCGCGGGCGCCCGCCTTGACGCCGCTGACCGCATCTTCGACCACGACGGCGCGATGGCGGGCGGTGCCGAGCCGTTCGCAGGCGACGGCGAAGATATCGGGCGCGGGCTTGCCTTTGAGGCCGAGTTCGGCCGAGACGACGCCGTCGACGCGGGCCTCGAACAGGTCCGCGATCCCGGCTTTGTCCAGCACCTCGGCGCCGTTCTTCGAGGAGGTGGCGATCGCCACCTTGATTCCGTGCCGCCTCAGCGCGCCGATCAATGCGATGGTCGAATCGAACACCCGCACGCCCTGTTCTTTCAACACGCGGTTGAAAGCCTGGTTTTTGCGATTGCCGAGACCGCAAATCGTTTTGCTCTCCGGCGGATCGGCGGGATCGCCGAGCGGCAGTGCGATGCCGCGGGATTTCAGGAAGGTCTCCACCCCTTCATAGCGCGGCCGGCCGTCGACATAGGCGAGATAGTCCTCCTGGCGGAACGGCGCGAACGCCGTGCCAGCGCTTTCCGCGCGCTCTGACAGGTAGGCGTCGAACATTGTCTTCCACGCCGCCGCGTGCACGGCCGCGGTATCGGTGACAACTCCGTCCATGTCGAAGATGGCGGCGTCAAAATGCATCGCGGGCCCCCGCCGGCGAAGAAATGCGAAATGGAATGCGGGCCGCCGAAGCATGTTGAACTCGAACATCTGTGTCCGGACGGCAATCGGCCATCCCGAGGGCCATTATCGCCGCCTTGGGGAAGCAGCCAATTGCTGCGCATACGTATACTTGGATGCATGCGCGCAAGCGCCGCTTGATGAGCTGTGGCGAAAACGCAATACGCACCGCGATGCGTTCGCGCGCCGCGCACGTATACGTATACGGCAGCATTGGCCATTTGCGGATGTGGCGGGATTATGCCGGCGATCACACGAGGTCTGTCGTGCGAGCAGGGGGAAGCCCTCGATGAAACAGCCTTCGCACTGATGGCGCGGTCCAAGCGGGCAGCCGTGATGAAAGGCAAAGAGTTTGGGAGGATTAAAGATGAGTAGTGTTGAATTCGGCCGCAAGGCCGCCATGCGGGGAAGCGCATCGCTGCTGGTTCTGGCGGCGTTCGCGGCCGCCGTGCCGGCCTTGGCGCAGGCCGAATCGGGGTCGGTGGAGACCATCGTCGTCACCGGCGTCCGGGCTTCGATCGAGAACGCGATCCAGATCAAGCGTAATGCCGATACTGTCGTCGATTCGATTTCTTCGACCGACATCGGCGTGTTCCCGGACAAGTCGATCTCCGACGCCTTGCAGCGCGTGCCGGGCATCACCGTGAACCGCCTGCAGTCGAACGACGACTCGACCCATCCCTCGGGCGAGCCGACCAGCATCCTGTTGCGCGGCCTGACCCAGGTGCAGACCTTGTTCAACGGTCACGACAGCTTCTCGGCCGACGGCCACCGCGGCCTCAACTTCAACGACATCTCGCCGGAAATGCTGGCGGGCGTCGACTCCTTCAAGAACCAGACGGCCGACATGATCGAAGGCGGCATCGCCGGCACGGTCAACCTCAAGACCCGTTTACCGTTCGACGCCGACGATCATGTTCTGTCCTTTTCGGGCAAGGCCAACTACAACGACCGTTCCGACGTCGGCACGTTCGACTACTCCGGCATGGCCGGTAAGAATTTCGACACCCCGTACGGCAAGTTCGGCATCCTGCTCGGCTATGCCAACAGCCATGTCGTGACCCAAACCAACTCGGTCATCACGCTGCGCAACGGCACCTTCTGCTCGGGCGGCGACCTCGATGCGGGCGGCAAAGCCATCGTTGGCTCCGACGGCTCCATTCCGTGTACGGCCAATCCCTATGGCGGTTCGAACTGGGCCTACATTCCGGACCAGGTCAACTACTCGAACGTCAACTACAACCGCCATCGCGAAGGCAAGGCGCTGGCGCTGCAGTGGGCAAGCCCGTCGGGCGACATGCGCTGGAACTTCCAGTACAACGACTCCTCGTATCGCAATGCCTGGCTCGAACGTTCGTCGAACTTCAACCTGTTCGGCGAATGGGCGGCGCCCGGCTTCAATCCGCTGAGCACGCAGGCGGTGACGCCGGCGGCCGGTACCAGTGCCTTCACCTGGAACGGCGACGGCACGCTGAAGCATGGTGTCATCACCCAGAACATCTTCTCGAGCGGCTGGCGCGGCTCGTGGGGCGGCATGACGGTGCAGGACGCGATCGACAGCGCCTCGGCCGTTCCCGGCAAGCCTTATGTGAATGCCTGCGCGGCGCCACAGGTCTGCGCCACCAACACGCTCGGCGTCACGCTCGAAAACCAGTCGCGCGTGTTCGATCATTCGGAAGCGACGCGCGATTTCTCGACGGCCTTCGCCTGGGATATCACGCCGAAACTGCATGTGAACGTCGAAGGCAACTACATCAGCGCCAAGACGGGCAACACCGACCTGTTGGTCGCCGATGACATCCTGGTCAACGCCGACTACACCCGCGACGGCAACGGCCCGCCGAGCATCAAGGTCCTGCCCGGCGATAATGTGAACTATGCGCCTGGTTTCCTGACCAATCCCCACAACTACTGGATCAACTTCATTCAGGACCATTTTGAAGACAACTACGCCCAGGAAAGCGCGATCAAGGGCGATGCGCAGTACGATGTCGACAACGGCTGGCTGACCTACATCAAGTTCGGCGGCCGCTATTCGGCCCGCATCCAGGACGTCAAGTATTCGGCCTACAACTGGAACGCCGTTTCGGCGCCGTATATGTGCAACGGCCCGGCGTTCAACATCGACAACACCACGCCGGCAGCCTATCCGGCCTCGTGCGGCCATAACGGCAGCTTCAACGGCTACGGCGCGAACATCTGGGAGCAGGGCGACTTCGGCAGCGATTTCTTCGACGGCAGCGTCTACAATCCGGGGCCGTCCTACTTCCTGAAGAATTCGATCCTGAAGGATCCGAATGCCGCAGCGATGGCGTTGTCGAATCGCGCCGTCAACGAGCCCGGCGGCTGGAATCCGCTGTGCTCGCGGTCGGGCAACACCGATGGCTGCTTCGTTCCGTCGGAAATCCTCAACGTCACGGAAAAGGTCACCGCGCTTTATGCCCAGATCGGCTTCGGCGGCGACTCGCTGGCGCTGTTCGGCATTCCGGTGTCGGGCAACATGGGCGTGCGCTGGGTGATGACCGATCTGGTATCGACCGGCGGCATCTCCTATCCGCAAAACACCTGGTACCAGAACCAGCTCTCCGGCGCGCCGTGTTCGACGCCGGTGTCGGGCACCCAGGTCACCAACATCCGTTGCTGGGTGACGCCGGAACTTGGCGCCTTCTCCAACGGCGCTTCGGGCCTGTCGAGCTACGGCAAGACGTCCTACATCATGCTGCCGAGCTTCAACGTGAAGTTCGACCTCACCGACAAGTCGATCCTTCGCTTCGCGGCGTCGGAAGCCATGGCGCGGCCCGACTTCGGGTATCTGCGCAACTACGTCTCGATCAACTCGCCGGCGATCGACGTGTCGAACACCTCGAACTACGTCAAGTACAATTCGCCGACCGCGGCCCATACGCCGGCCAACGTCACCGGCTACGACTTCGTGTTCACCGCCGATGCCGGCAACGCCGGGCTCCGTCCGGAAACCGCCTGGCAGTTCGACGGCAGCTACGAGTACTACATCAACAGCTCGTCGTCGGTGGCGGCCGACGTGTTCCTCAAGGAGCTCAACAACTCGATTGCCTACGGCTCGGTGGCCCGCACGTTCACCAACAACGGCTCGTCCCAGACGGTGCTGGTGCGCGGTCCGGTCAACTCGTCGAACGGCGGCGAGCTGTGGGGCTTCGAGATGGCCTACCAGCAGTTCTTCGACTTCCTGCCGGATCCGTTCGACGGTCTCGGCGCCCAGTTGAACTACACCCACACCCATCAGTCTGGCATCAAGAACTCGAATCTGGCGGTGCAGTCGGGTTACACGGCGGGCTCGACGGTCGCGTTCGGCGGCGGCAACACGGTCGACAATGCGGTGATGGACTCGCACCGGCTGGCCGGCATCTCCGACGACAGCTACAACATTGTGGCTCTCTACGAGAAAGGCCCGATCGCCTTCCGTGCGGCGTGGAACTGGCGGTCGTCGTTCCTGACCGACAACCTCGACTGCTGCACCGGCACGCCGATGTTCCAGAAGGCCGCCGGCTTCCTCGATGCCCATCTCGGCTACAAGCTGAACGAGCACGTCGAACTGTCGCTCGATGGTTCCAACCTGCTCGATACGCGCATCACCTTCCAGCAGCAGTTGTTTGGCGACACCTCGCTGACGCCGAAGGCCGCGCTGGTGAAGAAGGATACCGGC
The DNA here is from genome assembly GCA_023259375.1 of Alphaproteobacteria bacterium. Classification (GTDB taxonomy): domain Bacteria; phylum Pseudomonadota; class Alphaproteobacteria; order Micropepsales; family Micropepsaceae; genus Rhizomicrobium. Next base: position 25,052 of record JAHFQC010000049.1, on the reverse strand, counting down.
TGGTCCTATTCCGGCCGTCTGCTCCAGTTCGCGGTTCGCGTGAAGTACTGACCGGATGGGGCGCTCGCAGGGGCGCCCCGTTCTGGACTCCTTTTCCCAGTGACTCAGGGCCCGCTTCGCCGCGGGCCCTCTTTGTTGTCAGAGCGCTTTCAGGAAAAGTGGATCCCGGTTTTCCGCCCGAAAGCGCCCCCACTATAAATGTCTATTCCCGGTTGTGATGCGAGCGCGCTGCTTTTGCCGCCTCGATGTGGCATTGTGCGGAACGTAACGTTCGACGGGGTCTGGGGCCGATGGCTGGAAAACGCGATTCAGAATCCGGACCGCCGCGGCCGACGTCGTTCGACATCGCGCGCCGGGCCGGCGTTTCGCAGCCGACGGTGTCGCGCGCCTTGCGCGGCGATCCCACCATCAGTCCGATCACCCGCCGCCGGGTCGAATTCATCGCCCGCGAACTCGGTTATAAGGTCGACAAGAACGCCTCCAACCTCCGCGGCCAGCATTCCCAGACCATCGCCATCCTGTTTTTCGAGGACCAGCGCTTCAACGCCTCGCTGATCAACCCGTTCTTCCTGTCGATGCTGGGTTCGATCGCGGGCGCCTGCGCCAAGCGCGGCTACGATCTCATCATCTCGTGCCAGCATCTGTCGAACAACTGGCGGGTCGACTACGAAGACAGCCGGCGCGCCGACGGCATCATTCTGCTCGGCTACGACGATTTCCTCACCTACAGCGCCGAACTCGAGCGGCTGGTGGACGAGGGCACCCACTTCGTCCATTACGGGGCGGCGCTGGAACGCCATCCCGGCCTGTCGGTCGGATGCGACGACTATGCCGGCGGTTATCAGGCGACCAAGCATCTCATTTCCCTCGGCCGCCGCTCCATTGCCTTCCTCGGGTCGGCGTCGGACCACTATCCGGAGTTCTTCGCGCGCTATCGCGGCTATTGCGATGCCTTGCGCGATGCGAGTCTTCCGCTTCAGCCCGAACTGCAGGCCGATTCGGTCAGCGCCTTGCCCGATGGCGAGAAGGCGACGCGGGCCATTCTCGCGAGCGGCAAAAACTTCGACGCGATCTTCGCCGCGTCCGACCTGATCGCGATCGCCGCGCTCGGTGTGTTGCGCGATCACGGCCTCAACGTGCCGAAAGATGTCTCCGTGGTCGGCTTCGACGACATCCCGCATGCCAGCATGGTTACGCCGCCCCTGACCACGATCCGCCAGGACACCCAGCTTGCCGGCGAAGTCCTGGTCGAGACCTTGCTGAAGCTGATGCGCGGCGAAGCGGCCGAAGCGACGGTGTTGCCGTGCCAGCTTGTCATTCGCGGTTCCTGCGGCGGCGCCAGCGCCTGAGGCGGCGACGCCCACCGCCCTGGTTGCATTCGAACGTCCCACTTTGCGGCGCAGTGATTAACGCCACGGCACATGGGCGCGGATTTAGGCATCCGCAAGCCATCTTTTTCTTGTGTTGGCACGGGTAGCGGCAAGAACGTCGTTCCCGCCCTGCATCTCGGATTGACAACAATATCGATGTCGCCAATATCAGCGGCCGCTGACGCGGGAGAGACCGGTAGGAAACCGGCGCCGAAGGAGCAACCGCCCCGGAAACTCTCAGGCAAAAGGACCGCTCGGCCCAGACTTCTGAAAAGTGGCGCATCCGCGTCCGCCGACGGGATAACGATCTCAGGCAAACCGACAGAAGGGGCATGACATGCTGAACCATCAGCGAAGGACGTGCTCTTCATGAATGTCGGGTTTGCCGGTCAGAGGTCGTTTGCGCCGTTGAGCGTGGTGGACTTGTTTTCCATCGGCATCGGACCATCGAGTTCCCACACTGTCGGGCCCATGCGGGCCGCCCATGCCTTTGCCGAACTGGCGCTTGATGCCGGCACGCCGGTGAGTGTGGCCTGCGACCTTTATGGCTCGCTCGCTTTGACCGGAAAGGGGCACGGCACCGATACGGCGCTGATGCTCGGTCTTTCGGGATGGCTGCCGGAGGATGTCGATCCAGCGGCGATAGCGGCCCTGATCACGGCCATCCGCGATGCCAAGGCGCTGCGCCTCGCCAACAAGCGCTCCGTTCCGTTTTGCGAAAAGGACATCAAATTCCACAAAGGTAAGTTCCTGCCCGAGCATGCCAACGCGATGCGGTTCGTGGCCCGCTATGGCGATCGTGCCGATCTGGAGCAAACCTATTATTCGATCGGCGGGGGAGCGATCCTGGCCAAGGGGCAGCCGCCGCAGGTGTCCAACACCGCCGTCAAATATCCCTTTTCCTCCGCGGCCGAACTGCTTGCCATCGGTCGCCAGACCGGCTTGTCGATCGCCGATATCCTGTGGGCCAACGAAGAGGTCTGGCGCCCGCGCGCCGAGACGGTCGCTTTTCTCGATAAAGTGCGGGCTGCCATGATGGCCTGCATCGATGCCGGCTGCCGCAGCGAAGGTGTGCTTCCGGGCGGCTTGAAAGTGCATCGCCGTGCCAAAAATTTGCATGAAAAGCTGCTGGCGCGCGGGCCTCGGGTGGAACCCTCGCAGGTCTTCGAATGGGTCAGTCTCTATGCGCTGAGCGTGAACGAGGAGAATGCCGCCGGCGGGCGCGTGGTCACGGCGCCGACCAATGGGGCGGCGGGCATCCTGCCGGCCGTGCTGAAGTATTATGAGGCCTTTGTCGGATCGGCGACGGTCGAGGGGTCGCGGACGTTTTTGATGACGGCCTCTGCGGTCGGGTTTCTCTATCGCGGGCGCGCTTCGATTTCGGCGGCCGAGGTGGGATGCCAGGGCGAGGTCGGAGTTGCCTGCTCGATGGCGGCCGCGGGATTGGTGGCGGCCTTGGGCGGCAGCAATGAGCAAATCGAAAATGCCGCCGAGATGGGCATGGAGCACAATCTGGGGCTGACCTGCGATCCCATCGGCGGACTGGTGCAGATCCCTTGCATCGAGCGCAACACCATGGGAGCGGTGAAGGCGATCAACGCCGCCTATCTCGCTCTGCAGGGCGACGGTAAGCATATCGTTTCGCTCGATGCCGTGATCGAGACCATGTGGCAGACCGGCAAAGACATGCGCTCGAAATACAAGGAAACCAGCCTTGGCGGGCTGGCCGTCAATGTCGTTGAATGCTGAGGCGGCCGCGGTTCTTCCTGCACCGCCTGGCGGCGCCCGGTTGATCGCATGAAGAAACTTGCTGCTGCGATCGCGTTCCTGTTGCTGTGGGTACCGGCATCAGCGCGGCCGGAGCAGATCCTTGCGCTTACCGAACGCGTCGCCGATTGGCAGCTGGCGCATCTGGCGCCTCATACGCCCAAGCAGCCGAACGACCAGGCGTCGCCGCGCGGCTGGGTGTATGGCGCGCTGTTCGACGGTCTGACGGCTTTGGCCGTGACGTCGCCGGAGCCTCGCTTTGCCGACGCCGTCATTGCCCATGGAAAGCGGGAGCGCTGGGCGCTGGAAGCCCGGCCATTTCATGCCGACGACTATGTCATCGGGCGGACCTGGGTGTGGGCTTATGAGCGCACGCGCGATCCTGCTGCGATCGCGCCGCTGAAGGCTCGTTTTGACGCGATCATCGCCGCCGCGCCGCGCAATTCCCTGGAATTCACCGACAACCCTCCGCCGTTCATGGAGAGCGCCTGCCAGGCCCGCTGGTGCTGGGCGGATGCCTTGTTCATGGGGCCTCCAACCTTCGCCGCGCTGACGCGAGCCACGAACGATCCGAAGTATCTCGCTTATGCGGACAGCGAGTTCTGGGCGACCGCCGACTATCTGTTCGACAGCCGCGAAAGCTTGTTCGCACGTGACAGCCGCTTTTTCACGCGCAAGGGACCTGGCGGCGAGAAGATCTTCTGGAGCCGTGGCAACGGATGGGTTTATGCCGGCATGGCACGCATGCTGGAGCTCATGCCGGCCGACTATCCCTCGCGTCCCCGTTATGTGGCGCTTTTCCGCAAGATGTCGGCGCGCCTTGTCGGGCTGCAAAAGGTGGATGGGTATTGGCCGGTATCGCTGCTTGGCGCGCCGGAAAACACCCCGCCCGAGACCAGCGGCACCGGCTTTTTCACCTTCGGTCTTGCGTACGGCGTGCGCACGGGCTTGCTGCCGGAACCGGTCTATCGCGCAGCCGCGATGCGCGGCTGGCAGGCCCTGGAGCGCGCCGTCCAGCCGGACGGCAAGCTCGGTTGGGTGCAGCAGATCGGCTTCGCACCCGATGCCGTGCATGCCGATGATACCCAGCTTTACGGTGTCGGCGCTTTCCTGCTGGCGGGCAGCGAGATGTACCGTTTGGCGCTGCAGTCCGATGCTTCCGACCGATGAGTGCACGCTTTCCACGTGCACTCATGCAATGTCGGGATTTCCGTCAGAACTTGTACTTCGCACCGACGCTGAGGGTGCCGCTGTACTGATTGGCGCTGATCCGGCCGCGCGTATCCAGCGACAGTTCGAGCTTGTCTTGGAGCGTTGCCGTTACGCCCGCACCTAACAGGGCGCTGTAGCGCTCCGGCGACGGGGCCGGTGCCGTGAAGTCCGTGGAGGCAAAGGTGATCGCGGTATCGCGGCCGGTTTCGCCGAACTCGTCCTCCATGCCGATCATGAAATGCGGCAGCAAGCGCGTTCCGTTTTCGGTCGTGAACGTGTGGCTTGCTTCCAGGCCCAGGCTGCCGCGCACCGAGGTGAGCGTCTGGGAGCCGACCGCAAAGCCTAGTGTTCCGGCTTCCGTGAACGAGTCCGTGCCGATACTGGCCACGGTCAAACGCATGAAGGGCTTGAGATCGCCGACCGAATAGCTGGCCTGCACCGAGCCGCCGCCGACCAGGTTGCTGGTACTGCCGCTGGCGTTGCCGAAACCGCCTTGCATGCGCACCGTATCGACGATGTTGTGCTGCACGAAGCCGGTGACATCGAAGGCAAACGCGTTGACGGGAATGTGGCCGGCCAGGGCGAAGAAGTAGCCTTCCACCGACGCTTTGTCGCCTTCGCCATGCACGCCGAGCTGGTTGCGGGTGTAGGAGAAGACGCCCGACACCTTGCTGCCTTGGTTGAACTGGTAATCGGCGCCGCTGATGACGCCCCAGAGCTGGCTGTTGAAATCGGCCAGGCCCGCATCGCCGTCGGTATGGCTGGCGCCGCTCAAGGCCTTGCTCCAGGCACTCCAGCCGGTGGCGGTCGTGGTGTTGAGGCGGTCGATGGTGGCGTCGTTCAATTCCTCGGCGGTATCGAGGGTTTGGGTGACGATGTCGCCGTAGATCTGGCCGGACGATTTCGGCGTCATGGCGAGATCGACGTCGTGCGCGCCGTAAACGACGCCGTACGCCATGCTGGTATCGCCGCCGCTATAGGTCACGGTGGAGAAGGTGCCGCTGATGCTGCCCGCCGTCAGGATGGAAGTGAGGCTGGTGCTGTAGGTCCCCGGCTGCAGCGCGAGCGCCAACGTTCCGGCGAGCTGCGCCTTGCCGCCGACGATCAGCTTGTCGTTGGCGGTGGGAGAGACTTCGATCTTCAGCGTCGAGGCGGAATTCGGCGCGTAGTCGCCGGCGATGGTCAAGGTGCCGATCGAGTTGCCGGGGCTGACCACGCCGCCGGTGGCGATGAGGCTTCCGCCGATCATGCCATAGCCGCCGACAACGGCCGCACCGGTCACCGTGACAGTGCCCACGACGCCGGCGCCCGGATGCATCAAGTCACCGATGATCAGCGATCCGGCCGCCACGACGGTCGGGCCGGCGTAGGTGTTGACGCCATTGAGGACCACGGTGCCGCCGCCGGCGACGGCGAGGCCGCCCGAACCGGAGATGACGCCGCTGTATGTGGTGCTGGCCGCCTGGCCGTAAACCACGGTGGCATTGTTGACGATATTGCCGGTGACAGTGCCGGAGGTGGCGCCATTGCCGATCTGCAGCGTGCCGGAATTGACGATGGTTTTGCCGGTGTAGTTGGTCGTGACGATAACTTTGCCGGTGCCGTCTTGCACCAGGGTGCCATCGCCCGTGACGTTGCCGTTGAAGGTAACGGTGTCGCTGCGGTTGAAGGCGAGGACACCGTAATTGACCACGTCGCTGACGATGGAGCCGGTGGTGCCGCCGTTTCCAAGCTGCAGAACGGAGCCTGAAGCAATCGAGGTTTGGCCGCTATAGGTGTTGGCGCCCGTCAGAATCACGGTCCCGCCGCCGCTGACGCTCACGGTGCCGGTGCCGGCGATCACTCCATTATACGTCACCCTGTCGACGCGGCCGAAGTTTAGCCTGCCGTCGTTCAAGACGTTACCCGTGATGGAACCGGTCTGGCCGCCTCCGCCGATTTGCAGGGTGGCGCCTGAATCAACGGTGGTGCCGCCGGTGTAGGTGTTGGCGCCCATCAGGATCATCGTGCCCTTTGCAACGCGCACACTGCCGCTGCCGTAAATGGCGCTGCTAAAGCCAATCGCGTCGCTGCGATTGTAGATCAGGGTGCCGTTGTCGGTAATGTTGCCGATGATCGAGCCGGTGGTGCCGCCGTTGCCGAGTTGCAGGGTGGCGCCTTGGTTGATCGTGGTGCCGCCGGAATAGATGCTCGCACCGGTGAAAACCACTGCGCCGCCGCCGATGCTGTCCTTGATGGTCAGTCCGCCAACCCCGCTCAAGGCGCCCGAGAAGATGCCGATATGGCCGTAGCTGTCGATGGCGTTGCCGGTATAGGCCTCCACCATGAAGGCGCTGCTGATAACGCCCGACGCATCGATGCGCAGCGTACCGCCTTTGAAATCCGGCGTTACTGTGGAGCCGAGATTGGAAGCGAGATAGTAACTGGCGTTGGTATCGATGGGGTTGGCCGTGCCGCTGGTCACCGTGCCCGCTTCGGCGCCGATATAGAAAATCGGATCGACGGTTGTGTCGGTGGAATGTTCCGGATAGTAGCCCCAATTATAGGCCACAAAGCCCAATGTATAACTGCCGGTGGTATCGATGGAGAAGGAGTGCGCCGCCCATTGCGTGGTGCCAAATGTGCCGACGACATTTGTCGTGGGCTGCGCTCCGCCGTGGTTGGCATCGTCGACGCCGTTGCTGGCGAGCACGTCCACCCGGTTCTGGGAGTTCCCAGCCAGCGTGAAGAGAACGCCGTCGTTATAAGGGTGATAGTCCTGAGCCGCATACGCCCAATAGAATGTGTAGGTGCCCGGGTTCAGCGTAATGGTTTCGGTCAGAGCGCCGTAATTCGTGGGATTTCCATAGGTCGCCGTTCCGGAAAAAACGCTGTTGAGTGTTCCGGCGGCCAACCCAAAACGGCTGTCTGCGGTGCCCAAATACGTCGCCGCGGTCTTTGTCGTGGTCGACGGCCGGATAACGGCCATATACTGCCCTGCGGCCGGTGTGAGATAATAATCGACGACTGGAATATTGGAGCCCGAGGGGGCACTTGTGCCAAGCGTTTCATGGTCGGGGATCGACTTTGCCACCACCGATGTTTCATTGACGCGGGTCCATCCCGTAAAGTCGCCCGCCGTGGTGAAGCTCAACCAGTCGAACGGTATCGCCGAAGCCGGGCTGAAGGCCGCCATGACGGCGAGCGAAGCGGAGGCCAAAAACAGAACTTTTGACGTGGAGGTTTTCTTCGATTGGTGAACGGCTTTGGCCATGACTTCCCCTCTTGATCCGTTGTGGCCAGCCATACCCCGATTTGCGCCAAAAAGATTTAATCGATGCGCGCTCTCTCAGCGAAATCACTACATAATTCATCCGCGTAGTGACGAATTCTTATCAAATTTTCTGTCTCGCATGCTTCTCCCCCTCGAAATCAGAACTTGTGGTTATGCGCGCATGTGTCGTGTCTTCCTTCTGGTTGCGGTTCGTGCCGTCATCGCAGCAGAGATCGACGGGTAACAGCGGACAGCGCCGTGCTCGCGGCCGTTGCAAAGCGGGCTTTTGCGAAACGCAGGATTGCACGCGCTCCGTTCATCGAAAGCGAGGCGATCTTGCCGGAATGCCTAGTGCTCCAGCACCTTGCGCAGCGACGCTTCGATCTGGCCGCCGCAATAGGCCTCGCCATAGTCTTCGCGCGCTTTGGCGGCCAGTTTCGCCAGCGGCGGCAGCGCGGCGACGCGGGCCGTTAAGGCCGCGGTCATCGGCGCGGTTTCTGCCAGCAGCGTTTTGAGCGCGGCGAAACGTTCGGTCATGGTCGACCACAGCGTGGCGGAGACGACGTCGGCGATGCCCGGCTTGTCGCCGCCGAGCAGAAAGCCGCTGTCCGCCGTCATTTCGTGGCGCCGTCCGGTCTCTTCCCAGAACGACATCCACTTTTTCAGCCGCGGCACGAACTCTTCCCAGCGTTTTTCTATCCACATCAGGCGGCCGCCGTCGAGGGTGATCTCGTCGATCACGTCGTTGGCATCGCAGACGATCTTCATCGTCATGGCGCGATCGGCGGGGGCGTCGGGAAGCAGGCGAAGCGTCTCGCCGAGATAGAGAACGATCGCCGGCATCTGCGAAATCGCGACGTGCGCTTTTTTGTCGATCAGCAGCGGCGGCCCCATGAACGGAACCGGCATGTCCCGCACCGCGGCGCCCATCAGCCTTACGATCGCGTCGTCGCCGCCTTCGCTCCAGCTCTTTCCGGCATACGCCAGAACGGCGCGCACGAACTGGCCGCGGAACGGCACGGACCAGTAATAAAGCTCGTAATCGGGCATTTTTGGGCTTCCGTCGCACTTTCGCTGCCAGTCTGTAACGTCCTCGCGCTGGGGTGGTTTCTGTTGCATCGTGATTCGCTGGTAAGAATGTGAAGCGTTTCTTGCACCGCATCTGATTGACCTTGCTGGACGATCTGCCGATAGTCCCGCTGCCGCTCATGGTGAGTGGCGCTTGTTCTCAGGGCAGGGTGAAATTCCCTACCGGCGGTATTCCCTTTGGGAGAGCCCGCGAGCGCCCGCGGCGAAAGCCGTGGGGTCAGCAGATCCGGTGCAAAGCCGGGGCCGACGGTATAGTCCGGATGAAAGAGAATGAACGGGCCGAACATCCTTCGTGGTGTCGGTTTGTGTTGCCGTGTCTTCGACGCGGCAATGCCTCTTTGCGTCCTGATTCAGGCTCGCCCATTTCGAGGAGTGAGATCCGTGAATCATGTTTCTGAAAATCTGTTGTCGCGTTTCGGTTCGGCGGACGAGCGTGTTCGCCGGGCGGTGGAGTCCGTGCGTCGCGGCCGCGGCGTGATCGTCGTCGATGATGAAAGCCGGGAGAATGAGGGTGACATCATTTTTCCGGCGGATTGCATTTCGGTCGAGCAGATGAGCCTGCTCATTCGTCAATGTTCAGGCATCGTTTGCTTGATCCTCACCGAGGACCAGGCGAAGAAACTCGATCTCTGCCCAATGGTCTCTGCCAACACCAGCCGCTTCGGCACCAATTTCACGGTGTCGATCGAGGCGCGCGAAGGCGTTACGACGGGAGTATCCGCTGCCGATCGCGTCACCACTATCAGAGCGGCTATCGCGGACGGCTGCTGTCCGGCTGATTTGGCCCGCCCCGGACATGTCTTTCCGATTGTCGCCCATCCCGGCGGGCTTGCCGCGCGCGGCGGCCACAGCGAGGCGACTATTGCGTTGATGCAAATGGCCGGGCGCAAGTCGGCCGGTGTGCTTTGCGAGGTGATGCGGCCCGATGGAGCGATGGCGCGCTTGCCGGAACTCGTGACGGTCGCAGAGAGGCTCGATCTGCCGCTGGTATCGGTTCAGGATCTCCTCGCCGCCGAAGAACTGGCGAAAGTCGCATAAGGCGTACGCCGCTCCCGGGGCGGTCCGGGAGCGGTTTTGCACGTTGAATGTGCGGCGCTGCGGGAGATTTCGAGCTATAATGCAGGCCGGTACGTGAGGGGAGGCGGTTATGCGAACTCTTCCGCTCGGCAAGGCGTTCACGCTGATGGAGCCGGGGCCGGTTGTTCTGATCACGACCAACGACGGCCGCAATGACAATGTCATGACCATCACCTGGACCATGGTGATGGATTTCTCGGCTGCTTTCGCCATCACCACCGGACCGTGGAACTATTCCTTCGAGGCGCTGCGCCGGACCAAGGAATGCGTGATTGCCATTCCCACCGCGGACATGATCGACACGGTCGTCGGCGTCGGCATGTGCTCGGGATCGGACACCGACAAGTTCGCGCAATTCCCGCTGACGCGCCTCAAGGCCAAGAAGGTCAAGGCGCCGCTGATCAAGGAATGTCTGGCCAATATCGAGTGCCGTGTCGCCGACATCATCGCGCCCTACAACATTGTCGTGTTGCAAGGCCTCGCGGCCTATCGCGATCCGGCCCGCAAGGAGAAGCGGATGCTGCACGCCGTCGGCGACGGCACGTTCATCGTCGACGGCCGCCGCCTTGATCGCAAGAAGATGATGCGCGCCAAACTGCCGGATGGCGTCTAGCCTTCATTCGCCTCAATCAATATCGCGCGGAAATCGTTGACGTTGGTCAGGGTCGGGCCGGTCACCACGGCGTCGCCGAGGGCGCCGAAGAAGCCGTGGCCGTCATTGTTGGCGAGAGCGTCGCGCGGAGCGATCCCGGCTTTGCGGGCGCGTTCCAGCGTCGTCGGGGTCACGATCGCGCCGGCGATTTCTTCCAGCCCATCGACACCATCGGTATCGCCCGCCAGTGCCCACACCCCCGGCCGCCCGCCAAGTGCAATCGCGAGCGACAGCAGGAATTCGACATTGCGTCCGCCGCGTCCTTTGCCGCGCACCGTCACCGTAGTTTCGCCGCCGGAGAGCAGCACGCACGGCGGTGCGAACGGCTGATAGCGGCCCGCGACTTGCGCCGCGATCCCGGCCATCACCTTGCCGACATCGCGCGCTTCGCCTTCGATGGCGTCGCCCAGGATATGCACCGGCAGGCCTTCGCCGCGCGCGACTTCGGCGGCCGCTTCCAGCGCCATTTGCGGTGCCGCGATGATCCTTGTTTCGGCCTTGGCCAGCCGCGGATCGCCGGGCTTGATCGACTCGGCATCGCTGCGTCCCAGCACGGCGCGAACGTTCGCCGGCAGGTCGATACCGTAACGCGCGATGATGGCGAGCGCATCGGCGCAGGTGGTGGCATCGCCGACCGTGGGACCGGAGGCGATGTCGGCGGGATTGTCGCTCGGTACGTCGGAAATGAGCAGCGTCAACAGCCGGGCCGGATACGCCGCTGCTGCCAGCCGTCCGCCTTTGATGGCGGAGAGATGCCGCCGCACGGTGTTCATCTCGGTGATGGTCGCGCCCGACGCGAGCAGGGCGCGATTCACCGCCTGCTTGTCTTCCAGGCTGATGCCGTCGAGCGGCAGCGGCAGCAGCGCCGAGCCGCCGCCCGATATCAGGCACAGTATGGTATCGTCCGGTCCCGCCGCGCGGGCCAATTCCATGATGCGCTCCGCCGCCTTGAGCCCGGCCGCGTCGGGCACCGGGTGGGCGGCTTCGGCGATCTCGATCCGCTGACAGGGCACCGAATAACCATAGCGTGTTACCACCAATCCCTTCAGCGGACCGGTCCAGTGCTCTTCCACTGCCTGCGCCATGGCGGCCGAGGCTTTGCCGGCGCCGATCACAATTAAGTTACCGCTGGGTTGGGGCAGGTTGGCGGGCACGCACAGCGCCGGCTGTGCCGCGGCGACGGCGGCGTCGAACATGGCGCGAAGAAGCTGGCGCGGCTCGAGAGGCATAGGGAGTTTTCCTGATCTGGACCGTTAAAACGAACACCTATTTCTACCGGCCGTATTGTTTCGGCGGAAATGGGTCGAACACAAGGCGCCACGGCGCCGACAGGGGCCTTTCTGCAACGGATGGAAGGATCCCGTGATGCCCGTAAAGCAGCGCAATTATGGGCGTTTTTCCCAGTTTGTGCGCGCGGCGGCGTGTCCCTATCGACGTTGGTCTAGGTACCACGGCGAGGTGGTGGTGCTACACATCATGTGGTGTGCGGAGCATATTGTTCACCCCCTTTGACCGCCACCGATGCAGGCGTTCCGGCCAAGGAAATGGCCGCCACCAGCGTGCGTTTCTGAGAGTGAGGCTCACATGAATTCGAAAAAATTGCGCGGGAGGAAGCCGGATGGCAACGCCTGAGGAAATCCGCAGGATCGGGAAGATCGCTTGCGACCTTCGCACCGACGTCATCAAGATGATCGGTGTCGGCAAGGTCGGGCACATCGGCGGCTCATGTTCGCTCGCCGAGATCGCCGCTGCCTTGTACTTCTCCAAGATGCGGTTCGATCCCAAGAACTACACCGACCGCGACCGCGACCGCTTCCTGCTCTCGAAGGGCCACACGGTTCCGATCCAGTACGCGGCGCTGATCGAACTCGGCGTCATTCCGCGCGAGGACATCACCGGCCTCAAGACGCTGAAGGGTAAGCTGCAGGGTCATCCCGACATGAAGACCCCGGGCATGGAAGCCGTCACCGGCTCGCTCGGCCAGGGTCTCTCCATCGGCGTCGGCATGGCGCTGGCGCTGCGCTACGCCAAGAGCCCGTCGCACGTTTACGTGGTCATGGGCGACGGCGAAATCGCCGAAGGCCAGATCTGGGAAGCGGCGATGGCTGCCTCCCGCTACAAGCTCGACTCGCTGACCGGCATCGTCGATCGCAATCACTTCCAGGCGACCGGCGCGACCAAGGACATCTTCGACATTCCCAATCTCGAAGACAAATGGCGTTCGTTCGGTTGGAACGTGATCAGCGTCGACGGCCATAACGTCGGTGCGGTGCTCGATGCGCTCGATACCGCCAAAGCGTTCAAGGGCCAGCCGACCGTGCTGATCGCCGAGACGGTCAAGGGCAAGGGCATCTCCTTCGCCGAGAATACGTCCGCCTTCCACAACGCCTCCCTGACCCAGGCCCAATACGAGCAGGCGCTTGCCGAAATCGCCGAAGCCAAGAGGAACCTGCAATGACCGCGGTGAATTTGAGAAGCGCCTATGGCGAAAGCCTTGTCCGGCTTGGCCGTAAGGACTGGCGGGTCATGGCCCTTGAGGCGGACCTCGGCAAGTCGACCCAGTCGGTGATGTTCCAGGCCGAGTTTCCCGACCGCTATTTCCAGATGGGCATTGCCGAGCAGGACATGACCTCGACGGCCGCTGGCATGGCGCTCGCCGGGATGCTGCCGTTCGTGCATTCCTTCGCCATCTTCGCGACCGGCCGCGCGTACGACCAGCTCCGCAATTCGATCTGCGTGCCGAACCTCAACGTCAGGATCTGCGGCTCGTCCGCGGGCCTGTCCGATTTCGGCGATGGCAAGACCCATCAGAGCGTCGAAGACATGGCATTGATGCGGGCCATCCCGCACATGTCGGTGATCTGCCCGGCCGACTCCATCGAATGCGAGAAGATGATGGAGTGCCTGCTCGATTGGGAAGGCCCGGTCTATATCCGCATCAACCGCAACGATCTGCCGTTCATCACGCCGCAGGACGAGCCTTATCACATCGGCAAGGTGACCCAGCTGCGCGAAGGCAAGCATGTTGCGATCTTCGCCATCGGCATCATGGTGTCGATCGCGCTCGAAGCCGCCAAGGCGCTCGAGACCGAAGGCATCTCGACGCGGGTGATCAATGTTTCGACCCTCAAGCCGCTCGACCGCGACGCGATCGTTCGCTACGCGGAAGGCGTTGACGCCATCGTGACGGCGGAGGAGCATTCGCTGGTCGGCGGGCTCGGCTCGGCCGTGGTGGAGGCGCTGCGCAGCGTCCGCCATGCACCGGTGGAATTCGTCGGCGTGCAGGACACGTTCGGCATTTCGGCGGAAGGCTACGACGGCCTGATGGCCCGCTACGGCCTGACGTCGGCGGCCGTGGCGGAAACCGCCAAGGCGCTTTTGAAAAGGAAATAAGACATGACGATCGGATTCATCGGCCTGGGCATTATGGGCAAGCCCATGGCCAAGAACCTCTTGAAGGCGGGCAACAGCCTCGTCGTTTACGACGTGGTGGCGGCGCCGCTGGCGGAACTGGTCGAAGCCGGCGCCAAGGCGGGCAAGTCGCCCAAGGACGTCGCCGCGCAGTGCGAGATCGTCATCACCATGCTGCCGAACTCGCCGCATGTGAAGGCGGCGGTGCTGGGTGAGAACGGCGTCATCGAAGGCGCCAAGCCGGGCACGATCGTGGTCGACATGAGCTCGATCGCCCCGCTCGCCAGCCGCGAGATCGCCGAAGCCCTTGCCAAGAAGGGCATCGAGATGCTTGACGCGCCGGTCTCCGGCGGCGAACCGAAAGCCATCGACGGTACGCTGTCGGTGATGGTCGGCGGCAAACAGGCTGTGTTCGACAAGGTGAAAGACCTTCTCGCGAAGATGGCCGGCAGCGTGGTCCTGTGCGGTGATATCGGTGCCGGCAATGTCACCAAGCTCGCCAATCAGGTGATCGTCGCGCTCAACATCGCGGCGATGTCGGAAGCCTTCGTGCTCGCCACCAAGGCGGGCGTCGATCCGGAAAAAGTGTTCGACGCGATCAAGGGCGGCCTTGCCGGTTCGACGGTGCTGAACGCCAAGGCGCCGATGGTGCTCAACGGCAACTACAAGCCCGGCTTCCGCATCGAACTGCACATCAAGGATCTGCAGAACGCCCTCGACACGGCGCACGGTATCGGCACGCCGGTTCCGCTGACCAGCCAGGTGATGGAATTCATGCAGGCGATGAAGGTCGACGGCAAGGCGGGCGAGGATCACGGCGGTCTGATCCAGTTCTATGAGAAGCTGGCGGGCGTCAAGGTCCGCAAGGGAGGCCTCGCATGAGCGGGCGTCTCGCGGGCAAGGTCGCGCTCATCACCGGCGCGGCCGGCGGGCTCGGCGCCGCGATCGCGACGCGCTTCCGTGAGGAAGGCGCCACGGTGTTCATCGCCGACGTCGTCAAGGAACAGGGCGAGGCCACGGCGGCCTCGCTCGGCGCCACCTTCGTCGCTCTCGACGTGACCTCGGAAAACGCCTGGAAAGACGCCATCGGTGCGGTGCTCGCCAAGGCGGGCAAGCTCGACATCCTGATCAACAACGCCGGCATCAATGTCCGCAAGAACATCGAGGAAATGCCGGTGGAGTCGCTCGACGCCATGCTGGCGGTCAACGTGAAGGGGCCGTTCCTCGGCATCAAGCACGCTCTGCCGATCATGCGCGCGGCGGGCGGCGGGGTCATTCTCAACATGTCGTCGGTGTGCGGCCTGATCGGCCACGCCTACACCAACGAGACCTACACCACCACCAAAGGCGCGCTGACCTTGCTCACCAAGTCGATCGCGGTGCGCTACGGCAAGGACGGCATCCGCTGCAACTCGCTGCATCCGTCGACGGTCGAGACCGCCTTCGTGCGCGAGATGCTGAAGGACCCGCAGCGCCGGGCCGAGCGTCTCGGTGAAGTGCCGCTCGGACGTCTCGCCTCCTCGGCCGATGTCGCCAATGCGGCGGTGTATCTGGCCAGCGATGAAGCGGCGTTCCTCAACGGCGTCGCGCTTCCCATCGACGGCGGCGCCACCGCCGACTGATCGGTCCCTCCCGGTCAAAACGAAAGCGGGTCCTTCGGGGCCCGCTTTTTTGTGCGCAATGCTCTTCACAGCAAAAAAGCGGACCCCCGGAGGGGATCCGCTTTTCGCATCGTCACCGGCAGGTCTTACGTGGAGGGGGATGTTTTGCCGGTGGTCGATTGCGGCAGGGTGAGGGTGACGAGGAACCCGACGACCAGCGAGGCGGTGAGGAAATAAACCCCTGCGTCGTAGCTGTTGAATGTCACCCGGAGCCAGCCGACCGCGAGCGGCCCGATGAAGCCGCCGAGATTGCCGAGAGCGTTGATGATGCCGCGCACGCCGCCAGCCACTTCCGACGGAAAGATCAGCGGCGGCACCGTCCAGAACACGCCGGAGGCCGACTGCATGAAGAAGCCGCACGCCACCAGGAATGCGTACGACACCCAGATATGGCCGTTGAGCACGGTCGACAGCAGGAAGCAGATCGCGAAGCCGATGATCGGCATCGCGGTGTAGCGGCGACGGTTGCCGGTCGAGTCGGACAGACGTCCGAAGGCATAAAGCCCGAATATCATCGCCACATAGGGCAGGGTGGAGAGCCAGCCGATGCCCGCCATGCCGCTGTTGGTCAGCACCTTCAGCAAGGTCGGCAGCCACATCGCGAAGCCGTAGATGCCGACCTGATAGCAGAAATAGAGCACGATCAGCTTCCACAGATTGATGTCGGCCAGCACCGCGCCGTACGAAATGCGCGCCCCGCTGTGCTTGATCTCGGCCTGTTCGGCCTTGAGCCGGGCGACGATCCAGTCGCGTTCGGTGGCCGACAGCCATTTGGCTTCTTCCGGCCGGTTGGCGATCAAGGGATACCAAACCAGGATCAGGAGCAGCGTCAACGCGCCTTCGCCGACGAACACCCAGCGCCAGCCGCAGCACGAAATGATCCATCCCGACAGAGGTCCGGTGATGATCGAGGCGATGGCGATGTTCATGATGAAGAAGGCGTTGGCGCGGCCGCGTTCCTCGTTGGGGAACCAGTGGCTGATGATCACCAGCATCGCCGGCCAGACGCCGCCTTCGGCGACGCCGGTGAGGAAGCGCACGATCAACAGCTCGGTCGGGTCGCGCACCAGGCCGCATAGAATCGACAGCCCGCCCCAGAACAGGATCGAGATGCCGATGAACTGCTTGGCGTTGCCGTGTTCGGCGATATGCCCGGCCGGGATCTGCGGCACCACATAACCGACGAAGAAGATGCCGGCCGCCAGCCCCGACAGCGCCGCAGTCATGTTCAAGGCTTCGTTCATGCCGCCCGCCATCGCAAAACTGATGTTGGTGCGGTCCATGAACGAGAAAATGTAGACCAGGATGGCGGCGGGAATGATGCGGAACCAGCGTGCCGATGGAATCGCGTTTACGCTACTCTGGATCATGGCGTTCCTTGGCGGCGTGTTTTGTTTGTGTGTTGCCGCACTCCCTGTGCGGACATTCCAGTCTCAGGGGTGGTCTGCGGCAAGCAAAAGTGTGTCGCAGCGAACATGACTTTAGTCGATGGTCGGTGATCGCAACGATCGCGTCGATGCGACTAAAGTCGGTATTCGCCGCCGAGTCACCGGTTGCGTCGTGCGGAAAACTGTCCGTAGACGGATTATTGCCGGTGGGCGGGCCGGGCGATGCAATCTGGCCGCTGCCGCGGATCGGGCGCCCAACGCAGAATTGTATGACTGATTTTTGCCGGATTTCCTGGAAAAAGCCGAAACTTGCCAAATTGGTACCGGTACCATATTGAATTAGTCAGACTAATTATGTATGGTCCCGTCCATAGGGCCTTATGGGCCGTGCCCGTAAAGGCCAACCGACACGACAAAGAGCGTGACCAGGGAGGTATTTCGTGGACAGCCAAGCACTTTCGGAGCCGGGCAACTCAGTCTGCGGTTGCAACGCAATTGCACTGACCTTGACCCCGGTGCAGTGGAGAATCATCGACGGCGTTCGGTCCGGTCAGATCAACAAACAGATCGCTTATGAACTCGGCATCGCCGAGGCGACGGTCAAAGCGCATATGACGACGATCATGCGCAAAATGAATGTCCGCAACCGCACCCAGGTGGCGTTGGCGGCGCAGGCCTTGCGGCCGAGGCTCTCTGCCTAGCGCGCTTTCAGGAAAAGTGGGGCCGTTAGCGACAGCGTGCGGCGGTTTTCCGTCCGAAAGCGCGCC
Source organism: Alphaproteobacteria bacterium (assembly GCA_023259375.1). Taxonomy (GTDB): domain Bacteria; phylum Pseudomonadota; class Alphaproteobacteria; order Micropepsales; family Micropepsaceae; genus Rhizomicrobium. The sequence continues at coordinate 7,405 of JAHFQC010000049.1, read as the reverse complement.
AAACAGAGCTTCCAAGCGGGACGGCGTTTTCGCCAGCGCCGTCATCCCGCTATGCTGAATGCCCCGCGCGAATCGCCCCGCGGGGCGTAGCAGACGGGGGCAGGTGTGAGCGGCAAACGGCTGGCCGATCAGGTCTATTCGCAAATCGTCGAGTTCATCACGGACCGGCAGCTGAAGGTCGGTGACCGGTTGCCGCCGGAATTGCAGCTGGCCGAGATGCTGAGCGTGTCGCGCACCGTCATCCGCGAGGCGCTTGTCCGCCTGACGGCCGACGGCATCACCGATGCCCGCCGCGGCGCCGGAACGTTCGTCAAAAATCGTCCTTCCGACCGCCTGATTGCCTACACATCGATGCCCAAACTGTCGGTCGCCCTCGGCACGTACGAGGTGCGGTTCGTGCTCGAAGCGGAGGGCGCGCGCCTGGCCGCCCAGCGGCGGTCGAGCGAGGATCTGCGCAGCATCGAAGAAGCGCTGGAACGGCTCACGGCGGCGCTGAAGACGGGTGAGCCCGCCCATGTCGAGGACATGGAGCTGCACCGCCGCATTCTCCTGGCCTCCGCCAATGCCGCCTTTTTGTGGGCGTTCAACGCGCTGCACGACGAGGTCGACAAGATCATGCAGGCCGGTGTCGACATTTCCCGCACCCGTCCGCCGGACGAGATCGAGGCGATGATCCGCGAGCACAGCGCGATTGTCGACGCGGTTCGCGCCCAGGATGCCGACGGCGCCGCGCTGGCGATGCACTGGCACCTCTCCGAAGGCCGCAAGCGCGTGATTTCCTGATCGTCCCCTGATCGGCCCCCAATCGGCCTTTGTAACGATTCGTCTTTATACGTTATGCGCTATCGACCTTTTGCTTGCTTCCCGGCCGCGCAAAAGTGCATTAGCTCTACGGATTGTTATGTTTGGGCATACCTTCATGAGCGGCCTTCGTCGCGCCGATCAGGCCTATTCCGGGATCGTCGAATACATCACCGCACAGCATCTGTGCGCCGGCGACCGGCTGCCCTCGGAAGTGCGGCTGACCGAGCTGTTCGACGTGTCGCGGGCGATCGTGCGCGAGGCGCTGGTGCGGCTGGCCGCCGACGGCATCACGGAATCGCGGCGCGGTGCCGGCTCTTATGTCAAACACACGCCCTCCGACCGGATGATCGAGAAAGCCCGCACCGGCAAGCTGTCGGCGACGCTGGGCACCTATGAGGTGCGTTTCGTGATCGAAGCCGAGGCGGCGCGTCTGGCCGCTCATCGCCGCTCGATCCAGGACATGCTCGATATCGATACGGCGCTCGAAACCTTGCGGGCCGCTTTGACGTCCGGCCGGCCGGCGCATGTCGAGGACATGGATCTGCATCGCCATATTATCGTGGCCACCGCCAATCCGGCCTTCCTGGCGGCGTTCGATGCCTTGTCCGACGACGTCGACTGGACCATGAGCGCCGGCGTCGACATTTCCCGCACGCGTTCGCCGGTGGTGATCGAAGCCATGATGCGCGAGCATGAAGCGATCGTTGATGCCATCCGCGCCGAAGATGGCGACCGTGCTTCGCTCTCGATGCGCTGGCACCTGTCCGAAGGCCGCAAACGCCTGATGCCGGCGCGCTAGGCCTCTTGAAAATAAGTTCCTGATTTGTTCTAGTCCAACCGCGGCCAGACTCGGGGTGTGACGGCGTGCAGGTTCAAGCGGTTTTCGATTTCTGTCGGCCTCCGGCGCGCGCCAAGAAACCGGAGCGGTTGTTCTTCGCGCTTATGCCCGACGAAGCGGCGGCGTTCGTGCTCAATGAATTTCTCGAACGCTTTCTGATCGCCAACGGGATCGAAGCCGTCCGCGTCAAGCCGATCGTCGCGCTGCAGCGTCTTTGCACCGCTAAGGATTCGGTGTTGTACGGCGCCAAACTGGCCGGGCAGGCGGTCGCCGCGGCGGGGCTGACGCTCAAATTCGATGCCGTCGGCACGGTGACGACGCCCGAACGGCGGGTGCTGGCGCTGACCAGCCGCGATCCGGCGCTGGCCGCGGTGCAGGAGAATTTGCGTACCGCGATGGCGCAGAACGGTCTCAAGGCGGACGAGGCGGCGCCGTTCCTGCCGCTCGCGCACGGACTCGCGCGCATGCCGATGGAGACGATCAAGCCGGTCAAGCTTCGCGTCACCGGGCTGGCGCTATTGCGCGGCGAACAGACGGGTGCTTTTTCCGTGCTGCGGCGTTGGCCCTTGAATTCGATAACGCGGCGGTTGCCGCGACCAATCGCAGTCTGCCGGCCTGAAAACGTCTAGCCTAAGTTTCATCCGCCATTATCCGCCGGGGGACCTATGCGCCGCGCCGTTCTTGTTTTCACGACTCTTCTTTCCGCGACGGCATTCGCAGGCCCGGCGCCGGTCACGCCCGACATGGTGCAGAGCGGTTCCGACATCACCGGCAAGTTCGTGCCGCCGCATCCGGGCTACGACTACGAAAAGAAAGTCGTGAAGATTCCGATGCGCGACGGGGTGACGCTGAATACGGTGATCCTGATCCCGAAGAACGCGAAGGATTTGCCGATCCTGCTCGAGCGCACGCCCTACAATGCCGGCGGCTTCGTCAGCGACAGCCCGAAAATGCGCGATGCGGCGCGCGGATCGTTCCGCGAATTCATCGACGACGGCTATATCATCGCGATCCAGGATATCCGCGGCAAGCACGGCTCCGCCGGTCCGTTCGTGATGACGCGCCCGCCGATGGGGCCGCTCAATCCGTCGAAGACCGACGACACCACCGACGCCTACGACACCATCGATTGGCTTACCAAGAACATCAAGCAATCGAACGGCCGCGTCGGCATGATCGGCTCGTCCTACGACGGCTGGGCGGTGGCGATGGCGCTGCTCAATCCCCATCCCGCGCTCAAGGCGGCGGTGCCGGAAAGCCCGATGGTCGACGGCTGGATGGGCGACGACTGGTTCCATTACGGCGCCTTCCGCCAGAACAGTCTCGACTATTATCTCGGCCAGACCACCGCGCGCGGCCGCGGCGAATCCATTCCGCGCGAAGGCAACGACGATTATCAGGGTTATCTCGAAGCCGGTTCCGCGGGCGCCTATGCCGAGAAGTTCGGCATGAAGCAATTGCCGTGGTGGAACCGCGTCGCCGCCCATCCCGCTTACGATGTCTTCTGGCAATTGCAGGCAGTCGACAAGCTGATCGTCGCCCATCCGTCCGACGTGCCGACCATCTGGCTGCAAGGCTTATGGGACCAGGAAGACATGTACGGCGCCATCACCACCTGGGAAGCGCTGAAGCGGTCCGGGCACGGCGCCAACAATCATCTGGTGATGGGCCCGTGGTACCACAGCCAGATCAACCGCAGTGGTGAAACGCTGGGGCCGTTGAAGTGGAACGGCGACACCTCAGCCGATTTCCGCAAGAACGTGCTGCTGCCGTTCTTCAATTCGTATCTGAAGGATCGTGCCGCACCGCCGCTGCCGGAAGCGATGCTGTTCAACGCGGCGGAAAAGCGCTGGGAGAGTTTCGCCGACTGGCCGGTGGCGGAGAAGCAGGCCGTGAAGCCGCTTTATCTCAAGCCCGGTTTTGCGCTCGGGTTCGACAAGCCTGCGGGCGGCGAGGATTCCTATGTCTCCGATCCGGCCAAGCCGGTGCCGTTTCTGACCCCGCCGGTCGACTTCGACAGTCACGCCCGCTGGACGACGTGGCTGCTCGACGATCAGCGCCCGGTCGCCACCCGTCCCGACGTGCTCGTCTACCAGACGCCGGCGCTGAGCGGCGACGTCAAGGTCGAAGGGGCGCCGTTTGCCGACATCTTCCTCAAGACCACCGGCACCGACGCCGACGTGGTGGTGAAGATCATCGACGTCTATCCGCCGACCTATGCCGAACAACCGGAGCTTGCCGGCTACCAGCTTCCGGTCAGTCAGGACATTTTCCGCGGCCGCTATCGCAAGAGCTTCGAACGTCCCGAAGCCTTCAAGCCGGGCGAACCCGCTGAGATCAAATTCCGCCTGCCGACGATGAATTACGTGTTCAAGCGCGGCCACCGCATCATGGTGCAGGTTCAGTCGAGCCAGTTCCCGCTCTACGACCGCAATCCGCAGACCTATGTGCCGAATATTTTCTTCGCCAAGCCGGCGGACTACCAGAAGGCGACGATCTCGGTAGAATTGGGTTCATCGGCAGTACTCCTGCCGGTCAAATAGGGGTAGGGATTTTTTTATGACCATTACCATTCACGGCATCAAGAATTGCGACACCATGAAGAAGGCGTTCACGTGGCTCGACGAGCATGGTGTGGCGTATGACTTCCATGACTACAAGAAGGTGCCGCCGACCAAGGCGCAACTGACCGAATGGTGCCGCGCCATCGGCTGGGAGACGGTGTTGAACCGCGCCGGTCCGACCTTCCGCAAATTGCCCGACGAGTCCAAGACCGGGCTCAATCAGACCAAGGCGATTGCGCTGATGCTGACCAATCCGTCGATGATCAAGCGCCCGATCCTCGAAACCGGTAGTGCAATCGAGATCGGATTCAAGCCCGAACGTTACGCCACGCTGTTCGGTGCATGACATCTATTTAAGAGCACGGCGGCATCTGACCAGAAATAACTCCGTGTAGTGACGATCGCGCAACAGGTTGTGCGTCGAACCGCCCCGATAATGTGGCGACAATTGCAATCGTCTGTCGGATTTGTGGCCGCGGTGCCCTTTTTGTGGCATTCGAAATACATTATGAAAAACTCGTGTGTGGCAGGAGCGGTGCACGCTTCCTATGTAAAGCGCAGTTTCAATTCGTCATGGAGTACGAAATGCGCTTTACGATGCTCTTGCTGGGGACTGCTGCGTTGCTTGCCACGTCTGCGAATGCGACGGACTGGTCGGGATTCAGCGGCACGCTGACCGGGGGCTATGATTATTCCGACGTGAAAGGCGTCGGCAACAACGCCTATAATTTCGGCGGCCAAGCCAATTACGCCGTTCCCAATATGGATATGAACCTGCAGGGCGCGGTCAATTATTCCGAACTGCGTTCGCAGCACGTGACCCTCAATGGCTGGACTTCGGGCGGCGCCGTCACCACGCGCGCCGCGGAATACACCATCGGCTTCGCCGGCAACTACAACACGCTGAGCACCCGCGGCGTCAGCAGCAATTACGGCACCTACGGCGTTTTCGGCGAATGGTATCCGATGCAGGCGCTGACTTTGCGCGCCCGCGCCGGCGGCATCGACGGCGGCTTCGGCCCGGTCAGCAAGAACGGCGGCTATTACGGCTTCGGCGCCAACTACTATGTGCTGCCGGAACTCGCGGTGAAGGGCGACTTCTCCTACGCCACGCTCGGTGCGCTGCACTGGACGGACGTCGAGGTCGGTCCGGAGGTCATGCCGGTCGCCAGCGTGCCGGTCTCGTTGTCGGCCGCCTACACCTACCAGAATGTCGGCTATTTCGGCGCGCCCTCGCATAGCGACGGCGTGATGGTGCGCCTGACGTGGCATCTGGGCGAAGGCAACTCGCTCGCCGAGCACGACCGCAAGGGCCCGCTCGACGCTCGCACCGCGGCGCTGCCGACCGACGCCCTGCTTTACGCGTCGAACCATCCGACCCACTAATTCGGGTCCATTCCTGCGATACGGCGGCCGCATCCTTTCCGGGTGCGGCCGTTTTCTTTTGCGGCGGTGGCAACCTTTTCGCGGCGGGCGCGTTACCGGTGAAATCCGGGATAGGAGATGCCCATGTTCGTCGACGGTTTTGTCATTGCCGTGCCCACCGCCAACAAGGAGAAGTTTGTGGAGCAGGCGAACTCCATCGATACGGTGTTCATGGAGCTCGGCGCGTTGCGCATTCTGGAATGCTGGGGCGAGGACGTGCCCGACGGCAAGCTCACCGACTTCAAGCGTGCGGTGCAAGCGACGGCCGACGAGACGGTGGTGTTCTCCTGGATCGAATGGCCCGACAAGGCGGCGCGCGATGCCGGTATGGCCAAGCTGCACGACATGATGCAGACCGACGAACGCTTCGACCCCGCCAAGAGCCCGCCGTGCTTCGACGGCAAGCGCATGATCTTCGCCGGCTTTCAGCCCGTGGTGCGGCTGGAGAAGTGATGCCCGATACCATCGAAGGCGCGTGCCATTGCGGCGCGGTGCGGTTCACCGTCCATCTGCTCGACGGCTTCAACACCATCCGCCGTTGCACTTGCTCCTATTGCCGGATGCGCGGCGCCGTCGTGGCCTCGGCGAGGGTCGGCGATCTCGTCGTTCATGATGGCGCCGAAGTGCTGACGCCCTATCGCTTCAACACGGGCGTGGCGGAGCACTACTTTTGTTCCAAATGCGGCATCTACACCCATCATCGCCGCCGTTCCGATCCGGCGCTGTACGGGGTCAATGTGGCGTGCCTCGCCGGCGTCAGTCCGTTCGATTTTGCCGACGTGCCGGTGACCGATGGCATCGCCCATCCGAGCGACGGCAATCCCAATCGCATCGTAGGCCACCTGCGCTTCGTGCCGGATTGAGGTGCCGCGATGCGGGTCAGCCTTCCATGTGCGGCAGTGACGGCGGCAGGCGGACACAGAAGCGCGTCCCGCCGCCGGGATTTGCTTCGGCGAAAATCTCGCCGCCATGCGCCTCGATGATCGACTTGCTGATCGACAGGCCGATCCCCATGCCGTGCTTCTTGGTGGTGACGAAGGGCTGAAACAGCGAGCCGAGCACTTCTGCCGGAATGCCGGCGCCGGTATCGGCGACGATGATTTCGACCTTGTTGTCGTTCCACCCGCTGGCGAGCGTCAGGATGCGCTCGGGCCGGCCGGTCATGGCATCCGTCGCGTTGTGCAGGAGATTGACCAGCACCTGCTCGATCTGCACCCGGTCGACCAGGACCGGCGGCAGGTCGGGGGCGAGTTCGTAGTGCGTCTCGACGCCGGCGGATTTTGCCCCGATCAGTCCCAGCGCGGCGGACTCCCGGATGATCGCGTTCACGCTGTCGTTCTTCTTGTTGGTGTCGCGCTTTTCGACGAAGCTGCGCATGCGCTGGATGATGTCGCCGGCGCGCGCGGCCTGATGGCAGGCCTTGGCGATCGCCTGCGAGGCCCCAACGCCGTCGCCCCGCTCGATCAGCCGCTTTGCGGCGGAGGAATAGTTCTGCATGGCGGCCAAAGGCTGGTTGAGCTCGTGGGCGATGCCGGCCGAGACCTGCCCGAGCTCCTGCACCCGCCCGGCATGGATGAGCTGCTCCCGCATGGCGACGGTGCGCGTTTCCTGGGCCCGCCGCTCGCTGGCGTCGCGCACGATGGAGTAGATGGAACTGGGCTTGCCCGCCTCGTCGCGAACCAGGATGGCGCGCAGCTCGGCAGGAACCAAGGTGCCGTCCTTGCGGCGGTACTCCTTCTCGAAGACATCGGAATAGCCGCGGACCAGGATTTGC
>JAHFQC010000048.1 GCA_023259375.1 Alphaproteobacteria bacterium | reverse complement strand
CCCAATCTCGGTGGAAGGACCAGCACCATTCCCGTCCCGACGATGTCCGCATCGCAGTTTGCGACCGCCTTCGATCTTAGGCCAAACCTGGTGGCATGGTTCCTCGGCGCCGGGGCGTCGGCCGCCTCGGGCATCCCGACTGGCTACGCCATGATCCAGGATTTCAAGGCGCAGATCTTTTGCCGGGAGACGAACCTGTCAAGGCGGGAGGTCGATACGGCTGATCCGATCTGGATCGACAGGATTGATTTTTTCTTCAGGCAATCGTCGCTTCTGCCACCCGCCGGGGACCCGACCGAGTATGCAGCAGCGTTCGAAGCGGTGTACCCACAACCCCGGCATCGCCGGCAGTACATCGACGACGCGATCTCCAAGGGCACGCCCTGTTTCGGGCACAAGGTCCTCGGCAGCCTGATGGCGTCCGGCAAGGTGGACTGCGTGTTCACGACGAACTTCGATCCTCTCATCGAGGAGGCGGCGCTTTCGGCAAATGCGATCTTGCCTCTGGCGGACCAGAATCGCCCGACCGTTGCGGCGATCGACTCTGCCGACCGAGCGATGCGTTGCCTCAACGAGTCGGATTGGCCGTTAGTAGCGAAGCTTCATGGTGACTATCAGTCGATCGTGATCAAGAACACTGGATCGGAGCTGGAGCAACAGGACATCCGAATGCGGCATGTCCTAGTAGAGGCTGGCCAAAGGTTCGGAATGATCTTTGTCGGCTACAGCGGTCGCGACGCCTCGATCATGGAAGCCCTCGCGGATGTCCTCAAAACGCCCGCGCCGTTCCCAAATGGGTTGTACTGGCTCACCTCGTCGGCTGCGCGCCTCCTGCCTGCCGTTTCGGAATTTCTGGGCTGGGCTCAGGCTGCCGGCGTCGACGTGGCCGTCGTCGAGTGCGCGACCTTTGACGAACTGGGTGCCGATCTCATCAAGACGACCGATCTGCCGCAGCCACTCTTCGATCGCGTGATGGAGGGGCGTCCGTCACCGCGCCTGGTGCCGGTGCAACTCCCCACCGCCGAGGCTCGCGCCTTCCCCGTCTTACGCTATTCCGCGCTTCTGATTGAAAAGATGCCGCGCACCGCCCGGCGGGTGAAACTCGCACAACAAACGACCTCTCCCGCGGTCCGAGAGCTTCTTAAGGAGAAGGGGGTCAGGGCGACGGTCGCGGCTCAAGGGCGAGAGCTGGCCGTGTTCGGCAAGGATCAGGAAGTCATTGATGCGCTGGCAGCGCTCGGGGCGGCGCTTGATGGCGAGATCGAATTGAATCCGGTCACCGACAGTTGGGCGATGGGCCTGCTCTACGACGCCTTGGTCAGGAGCTTGGCGCGACGCCTGCCGCTCATTCCCCGCTACAAGCGCTCTGGACATTCCGTCGTTATCGCCTCGCCTCGGGAAGGAGACGATCCAGAGCGCCTTCGTCAAAACTCAAAGGTATTGGCCAACCTTCGGAACGCCTATAAGAGCGACCTATTTGGTGTGGTCCCTGATCTCAGTTTCCCCTTTCAGGAAGGCGTCTTCCTGAAGCTGGACCTTGTCGACGGGCGTTGGTGGTGCGGCTTCGAGCCTTACACCTTCGTGCAAGTCCCGCGTCCCGAAGTGCCGCAAGACGGCGATCCGGACCGCTCGAAAGCCTCGATCGCAGACCCAATGGGAGCGCGCCCGGAGCGTCACGGCGACCCAGCGGGTGACTGGCGCCGAGAGCGCTGGGCGCAGCGGTACAACCGCAATTGGGCGGCGATTATCGACGCCTGGGCACAGCTCCTCACCAGCGCCACCGGCAGGACGAAACGCGCGTTTGCGCTGGAGGACGGCGCTGGGATCGACGCCATTTTCGAAATCTCGCCTATCACGGGCTGGAGCCGACCCGGCCACCACCACGTCTACTTCGATAGGACGACGTGATGAGCGCTCCCGCTTCGCTGACGAAGCTGCCGCCTTTCACGCTGCTGGACGAGCCTGACCTGTCCTTCTCGCCCTCGGATGCGACGCACGTCGATGTCCATCCGCTCAGAGGGCTTGCGAATTTCGGACCCTATTCGAAGGGGTCGTTCGGCAGCTTCACCTCGCGCATAAGGGTTGCGACCGTGGGCCCAGAGAGCGCGTTCAGGCGGCGCGGCGAGCTAATGCTGCTCCTGCGCAACGCGCATCGCCCATCCGACAGATCAGAATACGTCCCGCAGTATCCAGGCTTCGAACGACTTTACCGCGTGGCGCTGGAAGCGGCTCCCCGCGACGCCCACATCAAGTGGCCGGAACATTTGCACGAACTGCCGGGCGAGGGCGATCCGCAAGCCCGGCTTTTTCTCGCGATGGAAGCGGCGCTCCGGCGGTTGGAATTGGTGCGTAACGACTTCGACGTCGTGCTGGTCCATTTTCCTGACGCCTGGAACCCCGCCACGCGGGGTAAGTTTTTCGATGCCCATGACGCGCTCAAGGCGCTGGGCGCGCGGTTCAACATTCCGACCCAGGTACTCAACGACCGAGCTTTTACCTTCGCGCACAAGGCGTCGCTCGCATGGCGATTGGCGACAGCCCTCTATGTGAAGGCCGGCGGCACGCCATGGAAGTTGGCGCCGCTGAAAGGCGTGCCGCCCGATACGGCCTACATCGGCCTGGCCTACGCGCTGCGCGGCGACCAGCAAGACGCGCACTACGTGACCTGCTGCTCGCAGGTGTTCGACATGGATGGCGGCGGTATGCAGTTCGTGGCCTTCGAGGCCAAAGATCCCGTTGCAGACGTCGCCGAGGCGCGGAGAAATCCTTTTCTGAGCCGCGACGACATGCGCGCCGTATTGGCTCGCAGCCTGGAGCTCTATCAGGGACGCAATGGCGGCAACCTGCCCAAGCGCATGGTCATCCACAAGACGACCGCGTTCAAAGATGGGGAGATCGAAGGAGCATTCGACGCGCTGGCGGGTGTCCCGGAGATCGAATGCATTGAGGTGAGTTCGGCCTCCTGCTGGCGGGGCGTGTGGCTGATCGAGTCGGGCGTGCAGAGGCCCGCGACCAAGCCGTCTGGCTATCCGGTGCCTCGCGGCACGATGGTCGTGCGGTCCGGCAATTCAGCACTGGTTTGGGTTGCCGGCAATGCGCCTGACGTCTCGACGAAGGGCGACTATTATCAGGGCAAGAAAAGCATTCCCCGCCCGTTGCAGTTGATCCGACACGCCGGCAGCGGCCCGCTCGAACTGACGGCCCACGAAGCGCTCGCATTGACCAAAATGGATTGGAACAATGATGCTCTCTACGATCCTGTGCCGGTAAGCATCCGCTACTCGCAGAGGCTGGCGCGCACGATCGCAAATGTCCCGGACCTTCCGCGAAACGTCTATCCTTATCGACTATTCATGTAGCGCGCTCTGGCGCTCGCGAAGTCCATCATGAAAGACCGCGGCGCCTCACTGCTGCTATCACTTTCTGATTTATCGAACGCCTGCTTGCCAACTGCCGATCTGTAAGGTTGCGCTTACGCATCGTGCTTTGCTGGAACTGGTATTCCCAGTCGTTGATGACCCCTCGCTCATGGAAGAATGCGGTGGCATCGGGGCCGATCGCCTTGTCCAGGTCTGCTCGGACACGCTTCAGCGAATGGAAAATCAGATCGGAGCGGAAGCCGAGGAAGCGCTTCACGCACACATTGCCGACGTCCACCGATTTTGCGGTCGTAGCATTTGAGATGGTGCACAATTCGATGATCGGGAAATGGCCGCACAGACAGGTCTCGGGCTCGTCGGCCTCGGAGATCTCCACCAGGCGCCACTCTTTCTTGGCCACCTCCCAATCGGTGGCCCGACTCAGCGCCAAGATCGCGGCCTTGAGCTGCTGAAAGTTGTAACCGTCTCCCATTACCCCGTCCTTCAACTCCCCGGTGGTGACATTCCGAGCCCTTGGTAGATGACCTGAAGCTTCGCCCAGGCCGCATCAAGCATGGGTTTCGCGGCGTCTCGGCTATAGCTGTAGTCATCGTTGGTCGCGTTCGTCCGAACAACGAGACACCACTCACCTTTCGCGATGACGTGAGAACTATTCCTCCGGCATTTACGCTGGCGCTGCGCCTGCTCGATCTTCACGTCGATCAGAATGTCCCTGACTTTAGCCATCGTTCTTTCCCTTTAGGGAGTCGTGCACGTTGTCTCCCAGCATGTCGAGCGCAGCCAGTGCGTCCTCATTGTCGCCAGCGTCAGGTGCCTTGCGGCTCCCCGACTTGATTCCAAGATGTTCGTTGATCGCCTTGTTTAGCAGCGATGTAACGGCGGCGCGGTTGTCACGCCCCGCGACGGTCTTGTCTCGCTGGCCGACCTCGCGGCCGGCGGGCGAGAGTTTCAGATCCTTGAGAATGCGGGCGACGACAGATCCTGTGCGTTCGGAGAGCCGCTTGCGCGCGCCAACCCGCCGCGCCTGCGGCTGCACGGGAAGGTCGCCAGAACTGCTGACCTGGGACAGCTCCTCTTGCTTTCGGCGCAGCGTCTCCCTGAGCTTGTCCTTCGCGATGACGTCGCGCAGGCGCAAGCCCGCGCCGATCTCGTGGTCCAGCATCTCTTCGAGGACGCGATCGTCTTCCGGATCAAGGAACGACCGATTGATGAATGAGCCGACGATCTCGTTATCGACCAGCATACCGATGTCGAAACGGCGGGGCTCTCCTGAGCCGTCGCCATCGCCATTCTCGTCACCGGCTTCCAGCCACTTCTTGACCATCGCCTGGTCATCGAAATCGAGTTCGCGGAAATCGTCCCAATGGGCGTCGGTGTTCAACCCCACATGGGAGACCACGAAGGCGTGGTTATCTGGGTGGTCTGGTTTCGCCTCATGGACGACGCGCATCACGCGCCCGACAAACTGGATGTAAGGCGACAAGCTTGCGAACGGCCGGAAGATGGCCGCGACGCTCAGGGGCGGATGATCGAAGCCCTCGCCGAGCATCTGCACCTGCACGATGCAATCGAGCTTGCCGCTACGCAGATCGGCGAGAACCGCGTCCTGCTTGTCTCGATCCATCTCACCATAGATTTCGGCCGCCTTCAGGCCCCGCTCTTCGTACAGCCCGCGCACCTGGCGGGCGTGGTCGACGGAACAGGCGACGGCGATGATCTGATGACGGAAACCGCTGCGCTCTCGCAGCTCCTGCAGATACTTGATGCTGGCGTCGACGATATGACGATTGCACTCGGGCGCCAACGCGACGCCCCGCCTGAACCAGGCATGTTCCCGCAAGGCCAACACCTCTTCCAGGGTGTGCCGCTTCGTGTCGTCACGGTAGGTGAAGGACAGCTCTGACGGCGCGACGTTCCGAGAGTGGATCTGCTTGATGTACCCCTTCACCATCGCGCGGGTGAACGGGTAGCGATAGATCACCTTGCCGACCGGTCGCGTTCCATCGCCCCGGAACGGTGTGGCCGTCAGGCTGACAACCTTGGCGTTCGGAAAGCGATCGAAGACCTTTGCCCAACTCGGGGCCACGTTGTGGTGGCCTTCGTCGATCATGATCATGTCGAAATAGTTCGGCGGGAACTGCGGGAGCCAGCGATCGGCCGCGCTGGCCAACTGATGGATGTTCGTCACGACGAACTGGCTGGCATTGCAGTCGTGCAGATTAGCATCGACGCCGTCTAGAACAGTGCGAAATGGCCCTGCTGAAAAATCGTGGAGCGCACCCGTCCGCCGCCAGAAATTCTTAGGGTTGCTGATGTCTAGCGACTCCGCGACGCCCGACCGGATGGTCAAGTTCGGCGTGATAACAAGCGCTCGCCCTTTGGCGACGCCGAAAGGCAATGTTGCAATGACGCCGGTCTTTCCGCATCCCACGGGAATCTGCAGGATCACTGGCTCATTCGAGGCTTCGAAGTGAGTCCGCACTGCTCTGTGGGCGCCCTGCTGTGGCTCGCGAATCTTGGGGTTCGCTTCAATATCCGCGGTCAGCGTCTGAAACATATGGTCGCGCTCGTCGGCGGCCTGTTCGGCGCGCCGATACTCGAGGCGGAAGGGCTCAAGGTCGGGCCGGCGATAGAAGCGATAGCCGCTTCCCGGCCGGCGCACCGGCTTGAGCTTGTCGGAGGCATCCCACCGTCGAAGCGTATCCTTCGAGACCCCGACATACTCGGCGGCCTCGGCAAGGGTTAGGAAATCGGGGGCATTATTCTGTGACATCCAGCAACCTTATGCAACTCTATGCATTCGGTCAATCCCCTAGTCGACGACCCTGGCGCTGTGAGCGTTCCGGATGCGATTGATGACGCCGCGATGAGACTCTTGCGGATCATACAAGATTTTGTATATATCTGGGATGGCCCCGTGGACGGCGTTCCGAGGGCCTGCAAGGAACACTCTTCGTCATGCAGGTTCAGATTCGAAAGCTCGAAGGCAGTTGGGATCTCGGTTACGCGCTCCACAAGCATACGCTGTCGAGCGTCTATCTGGGCGACGACGAATACGGCCACCCTCGATTTGACACGACGCGCTCGGAGCCTGGCGAGGCGCTATACCAGCTTAAATATCGAGCCGATTGGAATCAGGTTCAGCCGCTCGCGGCCCAAGTGCAGCAATCCTTGCTGCCGCTGTTCGGCAAGATCGGCCTGATTATCCCAATGCCCGCCTCCACGGTGCGGGCGCGCCAGCCGGTCAATGAGATCGCCAACGAACTCGGCAAACTGACGAAAACGCCGGTGTTCGACGACATCATCGTCAAGGCGCCCGCGCCCGAAGGCAGCCCGCAGCTCAAGAACCTGCATGGCCGCGAGGCGAAGGATGCCGCATTGGAGGGACGGTTCAGCATCAACCCGTCCATCACCAACGAAGGGTGTTGGAACGCGCTTGTCCTTGACGATCTTTTCGACACGGGTGCCACGATGGACGCCGTCTGCAAAACGCTGCGCACGTACAAGAAAATCAACCACGTTCACGCCGCTTCGATCACATGGAAGTAATGCCGTGACCACTGTCTTCATCGCCGGATCAATATCTATCAGCCGCCTGCATGAGAAGGTTGCGGACAGGATCAACAAGATCGTGTCTTCAGACTTCAACGTCGTGGTCGGAGACGCCGATGGCGCCGATACCTCAATTCAGGAATGCCTACAGCGGTACCGGGCAGGAAAGGTGACCGTTTATTGCACCGGCGACTCGCCCCGGAACAATGTCGCAGAATGGCCGGTCCACAGAGTTGTCTCGAAGGCTAAAGCGGGCACACGCGCCTATTTCACCGCCAAAGACCTGGAGATGGCGCGCGACAGCGACTATGGCCTCATGGTCTGGGATTGCAAAAGCACCGGCACGCTCAGCAATGTCATCGAGCTTCTTAGAGAAAAGAAGAAGTCGGTGGTCTTCGTAAACAAGAACAAGGATTTCGTCACCATATCGGACAAGGACGGCTTGGAGCGCCTTGTCGCCTTCATGTCGGATCATGCTCGCGCAAAGGCAGAAGAGAAGATCGGCCTCGCCGCGAAGATCGCCAGCATCGCCCACGAGCAATTCTCGCTGGACATCGATGCGAATAGCGAATCGTCAGCAGGCCCGGTGAAGGATATGGAGCCGTCAGCACCAGCCGAAGCGAGCCCGGCGCAGAACGAGAGCGCAAAGTTACGCGCGGCGCTTATGACGGCACTCAAGGAGCATATTTCCCGCGCGCATCTAAGCCAGTCTCAAGCGGCCAAAGTCTTTGGCGTGACCCAACCACGGATCTCGGACCTCACCCGTGGCAAGGTCGACCTATTCGGCCTCGACGCCTTGGTTAACATGGCCGCTACGGCGGGCTTGCGTGTAGAGATGCACGTTCGCGACGCCGGCGTTGCTGCTGGCTGACGCGGCCACGCGACCCGAACTCCCGCCATGCATCTCGTGCTCAGTCCGGGCCACGAAGCAGGAGAAAAATGTGGCCAACGGCATCCTCGGCCGAGAGCCCTTCATCGCCGGTGACGGTCAAAGCCGCTCGTGTCTTTTGTTGAGCCGGAACTGTATCAGCGCGCCGCCCATGATGGTGACGAGGCCGATCTTCTCTTCTGCCTCTTGCGCGAGCTAGAGCCAGGACGGCGGCGGGGGAATGCCTTCCCCCTGGTCGGCAACGCGGTCGCCGACGCACCCCCTTCTGCGGGGAAATCCCCGCAACGCCCCTTTTTAGAGTGAGAGGACGGACCGGCTTCGCCGTGACGGGTTGAGGGTTGGAGGAGAGGCCTCCGGCGCCCGTCATGGAGACTAGCCATGACCCATGTGGAGATTCTGGACGCCGCTCGCGGCCGCGCTGGCGGCTACAAGGTGGATGTAAGCCGCGGCGAGCGGATCGGCCGCGTGTCCTCCGAATGGTTTTCGAGGCCCGCTGACGAGCGCTACCTTTCCCTGTCCGACCTCTATGCCGCCGTGTATGGGCGGACCGAGCGTAGCCGCACCCGAACCGTCGAGAGCGCGGCGATCTGGGTAGACGCCAGCCGCGACGATGCCGAGCGCTTGGCGCTGATGCTGCCCGGGTCGGATGCGCCGATCGCGCCCACCCATTGGAGCTTCGGCCAACTCGCCGGCCTGGTCGGAGCGCCGTCGGCCTATCTACGCCAGCTTCCCGCACCGCTCGCCGGGATCAATCTGCAATACGGCCTGACCTCCCATCGCGCCGAGCAGGTGAAGACGCTCGAGATCGAAGATGGCCGCGTCGAGCTGCGCGCCGTCACCGGGCCCGACTATGGCCGCATCTTCGATCATGAGCTGGTCTCGGCCGTGCAGCGCATCGCCGGCAATGGCACGGGCGACACTCGCTGGAAGGTGCCGGGTGTCCTCGACTGGTCGACCGGCATCTATAACCCGCGCGTCGACATCACCCAGGACACCACGACGCTCTACGCGTCCGATCGCGACGTCTTCCTCTTCCTGGTCGACGACCTCAACCCCATCGAGGCCGGCCGGCTGCCCGACGGTTCGCCCGACCTCTACTTCCGTGGCTTCTACTGCTGGAATTCCGAGGTCGGCGCGAAGACGCTCGGCATGGCGAGCTTCTATCTCCGCGCGGTCTGTCAGAACCGGAATTTGTGGGGCGTCGAGGATTTCGAGGAAATCACCATCCGCCACTCGAAATACGCCGCCTCGCGCTTCGCCCATGAAGCTGCGCCGGCGCTGACCCGCTTCGCCAATTCCTCGCCGCTCCCCTTCGTCAACGGCATCAGAGCGGCGCGGGAAATGATCGTCGCCCGCTCCGACGAGGACCGCAGCGACTTCCTGCGCAAGCGCGGCTTCTCCAAGGCCGAGACGGCGAAGATCATCGAGACCGTCATGGCCGAGGAAGGCCGCAAGCCCGAGAGCGTCTTCGACTTCGTGCAGGGTATCACCGCGGTCGCGCGGGATAAGACTCAGCAGGACGCGCGGCTCGACCTGGAGGCGCGGGCCAAGAAGCTGCTCGACCGGGCGGCCTGAGTCCCGGAAAGCCGGAGATGCGGAAAGGCGTGTCTCCGGCTTTCAGCCGCTGCCGGCTAATTGGGAGTCGAAGGTGCGCTAATTGGAAGTCGTCGGTTCTGCGGCGCTGCCCTCAAGAGTGAGAGGGCGGCGCTGCGCTTCGTGACGAGTTGATGCCGAGAGAGAGGCTTTCGGCGCTCGTCGCGGAGTACATCCCGATGGCTACCACCGTTCAGAAGATCACCCTCTCGCCCTCGCGCGACATCCCCTTCAACAAGCTCTTGCTCTCCCAGTCGAACGTCCGGCGCGTGAAGGCCGGCGTCTCGGTCGAGGAGCTGGCCGACGATATCGCCCGCCGCGGCCTGTTGCAGGGACTCAGCGTGCGCGCTGTCGTCGATCAGGCCGGCGTCGAGACCGGCATGTTCGAGATCCCGGCCGGTGGCCGGCGCTACCGGGCGCTGGAGCTGCTCGTAAAGCAGAAGCGCCTCGCCAAAACGGCGCCGGTGCCGTGCATCGTCCGCGACAGCGGCATCGCCGAGGAGGATTCGCTCGCCGAGAACGTCCAGCGCGCGCCCCTGCATCCGCTCGACCAGTTCCGCGCCTTCCTGGCGCTGCGCGAGAAAGGCCAGTCCGAGGAGGAGATCGCTGCGGCCTTCTTCGTCTCGGTCAACGTGGTGAAGCAGCGTCTGAAGCTCGCCTCGGTCTCGCCGGCGCTGCTCGACGTCTATGCCGAGGACGGCATGACGCTCGACCAGCTCATGGCCTTCACCGTCTCCGGTGACCATGAACGTCAGGAGCAGGTGTTCGAGCGGCTGAGGGCTTCTTACGACAAGCAGCCCTACACCATCCGTCGCATGCTGACCGAAGGCGCGGTCCGGGCCTCCGACAAGCGGGCGCAGTTCATCGGCCTCAACACCTATGTGGCGGCGGGCGGCACGGTGCTGCGCGACCTGTTCCAAGGCGACGATGGCGGCTGGCTGCAGGACGTGCCGCTCGTCGACCAGATGGTGGCCGACAAGCTGAAGGCCGACTCCGAAGCGATCGCCGCCGAAGGCTGGAAGTGGATCGAGGTCGCACCCGACTTCGCCTATGGCCATGCCTTCGGTCTGCGCCAGCTTCGCGGTGAGACCGTGCCGCTGACCGCCGAGGAGGAAGCGAGCCGCGACGCGCTCGAGGCCGAGCTGGACCGGCTGTCCGAGGAATACCAGGACGCCGACGAACTCCCAGACGCGGTGGATGAGCGCCTGTCGGAGCTGGAGACGCTAATCGAGGGCTTCGACAACTGTCCCGTGGTGTTCGATGCCACCGAGATCGCGCGCGCCGGCGCCTTCGTCAGTATCGGCGCCGACGGCCAGCTTCGCGTCGAGCGTGGCTATGTCCGGCCGGAAGACGAATTGTCGGTCGAACCTGCGTCCGAGCCGGACACGCACGGCGACGATGAACGCGCTATGGCCGTCAGCTCTGAGGGCGATGAGGCCGTCGTGACCGCGGAACCCGACGCCGAGCGGGAGGAGGACGAGGGTCTCTCGCCCGTGTCCGACCGCCTGATGACCGAGCTGACCTCGCACCGGACGCTTGGCCTTCGGCACGCGCTCGGCGAGTGGCCGGACGTCGCCTACGTCGCGGCCCTGCATGTTCTGACGCTGAAGACCTTCTACCACTACGGCTCCGATAGCTGCCTCGAACTCGATCTGAAGAGCGTGAGCTTCGGCACCCAGGCGCCGGGGCTCAACGACAGCGCATCGGCCGAGGCGATCCGCGTGCGGCACGAAAGCTGGGCGAAGGCGCTTCCGAAGGAATCCGCCGATCTCTGGGACGCGCTCCAGGAATGGGACGGCGACAGCCAGTCGGGCCTGTTCGCCCACGTCGTCAGCCTTTCGGTGAACGCCGTGTACGAGCCCTGGAACCGGCGGCCCCGTGCGGCTGTCCATGCCGACCGGCTGGCGCAGGCGGTCGACCTCGACATGGCGGCAGCCGGGTGGAAGCCGACCGTGGACAACTTCCTCGGCCGGGTGACGAAGGCCCGCATCCTTCAGGCGGTTTCTCAGGCGAAGGGCCAGCGCGCCGCCGATCGGATCGAGCATCTGAAGAAGGGCGACATGGCGGCCGAGGCGGAGACGCTCCTGGCCGACACCGCCTGGCTGCCCGAGCCGCTCCGCACGCCGGGCCGCGTCGTTGTGGCCGAACCAGCGCCGGACTCTGCGGGCGAGGAAACCGCAGAGCAATTCAGCGAAAAACTGCCGGAGGACGACGACGAGCCGGTCCCGCAGAATGACGACGCCGGCGAGCCGATGATTGCCGTCGAATAGCTGCCGACTGCAACGAGGCCCGTCGCCCGGACCACTCCACGAAGCTGGCTTCGGGGACCTGGGCGGCGGGCCTTCTCTTTTCGGGGACCGTCATGAGCAACACCGCGCAGGATCTCGCACAGCGCCTCGGCCGGCAGGCCGAGGCCGTGTGCCGACATTACCTCTCCGCCGGCCACCGTGAAGGCGGCTATTGGCTTGTCGGCGACGCCCGCAACGTGGCTGGCCGTTCGATGTTCGTCCGGCTCAAGGACACGGCGAAAGGGCCGGCGGGCAAATGGACCGACGCCGCCACCGGCGAGCATGGCGACCTACTCGACGTCATCCGGGAAAGCTGTGGTCTGATCGATTTTAAGGACGTCGCCGACGAGGCGCGTTCGTTCCTCAGCCTCCCGCATCCTAAGCCGGAGCCCGATCAATCCCGATCACGCGGACCCAGTGCCCCGACCGGATCACCGGAAGCGTCACGGCGACTTTTCGGCATGTCGCAGCCAATCTCTCGCACTCTCGTAGAAACGTATCTCCGTAATCGCGGCATTACGGCTTTGCACGGAACCGGAGCGCTCCGCTTCCACCCGCGCTGCTACTACCGGCCCGACGACGACAGCCCGACCGAGACATGGCCGGCGATGATCGCCAGCGTGACCGATCCCGGAGGCCATCTGTCCGGCGCGCACCGCACCTGGCTCGATCCGAGCGGATTCTCCGAGGCAACGCTCGGCAAGGCGCCGATCGACACACCGCGACGGGCGATGGGCGACCTTCTCGGTCACGCGGTGCGATTTGGCGTGGCAGGCGAAGTCATGGCGGCTGGCGAGGGCATCGAGACGATGCTGTCGCTCAGATGCGTCTTGCCGACCATGCCGATGGTCGCGGCGCTCTCGGCCGCGCATCTCTCCGCCATCCTGTTCCCGGACACGCTGCGGCGACTCTACATCGCCCGCGACGATGATCCTGCCGGCAATGGCGCGATGGCGACGTTGATCGACCGGGCACTGGAGGCCGGGATCGAGGCGATCGTGATCTCGCCACGGCTCGGCGACTTTAACGAAGATCTCCGCTTGCTCGGTGCCGATGCGCTTCGGGCGGCAAGCCGGGTGCAGATCGCGGCACAGGATGTCGCCCGCTTCATGGAGCTAGCGGCATAGCCGGGACGGGATGAGGAGGCGCGTCGGCGCCGCCACGGCAAGGCCGGCCGGTCATGTTTCCTCGTGAGCCGGAGAGGACCGCCCCCACGGCCTTCTGAGAGGGCGATCGGGCGGCAAACGGCCCGGACCGGCAATGGCTGCGGCCAACGATTTTCCGGCGCGGCCCAGAGGGCCGCTTTCCATCGCGAACCAAAATCGCCGGCCTTCGCCATCCTCCGCTGCCGCTTCGGCCCTCCGCTGCGCTCCGGGTGCAGGTCCGGTCCGCCCGCCGCCTTCGTCGCCATGAAGGCCGCGATGGGCGCGGTCGATCCGACGAAGGAAGCCTGCGATGACCGCCGACCACAATGACGATTTCGAGCCGCACCACAGCTCATCCTCGACCGACCAGGTCCTCCACGAACTCCAGCTCTATGGCTACCGGCCCTTCCACGACGAGCCCGACCCCAGGCCGCTTCCCGAAGCGAACATCCTCGTCGGCAGCATCTCCGACATCTTCGACGCCCTGGTCGTGGCGCTGGCGGACACTCGCCTCGAACCCGACCTCGAGGACCTGCTCTGGTCGACTGTGAATGTCTTCCATCGCGCCATCGACCGGATCGAACGCGAACTCGACGACAACGAGCTGGCGCAGCAGCGCTCGCAGCGGGAACAGGACGGCAGCGAGGTCAAATCCGTCGAGCTTGAGCGACTGACGGCGGAAGGCCAGACGCTGATCGAGCGACGCAACGCCTTCGAACTGATGCGCGATCAGGCCGCCGATCAATTCGAGCAGCACACCCATTCAGCCTGGCGACCACGCAACGGGTCGAAGGTGAACCATCGCAACTTGACCTCCGCGATGATCGACAGCCGCGACTTCCTGGCGGCGAAGAAGCGCGCCGACAACCAAGTGCTCCTGCCCGCGGGCCCGAAGGTGGCATTGACCGGCGGCCTCGACTTCAACGATCACCGGCTGATCTGGGCCAAGCTCGACCAGGTCCACGCCAAGCACCCCGACATGGTCCTGCTGCACGGCGGATCGCCGAAAGGCGCCGAGCTGATCGCCGCCAAATGGGCCGACAACCGTAAGGTCCCACAGATCGCCTTCAAGCCCGACTGGACGAAGCACGCCAAGGCCGCGCCGTTCAAGCGCAACGATGCGATGGTGGAGACGCTGCCGATTGGGGTGATGCACTTCCCCGGCAGCGGCATCCAGGACAACCTCGCCGACAAGGCAAAGAAGCTCGGCATCCCGGTCTGGAAGTTCGGCGGCGCGTGAGCGCCGCCGAAGCTTCGGATTAGCTCGGCCCCTCTGGCTCCCGCGACATTCCATCGGCTGCTTTCGACGGGGATACCCGAGCGATCTGTTGCACCCCCTGCAATCCTTCGAGGTAGGCCGCGTCCAACGTCACTTTTGTTTTCGGCGCCTTTACCCGGCCAGCGAGGTTACCGGCCAAGCCGATGATGGTCTCCGCATTCTCCTCAACAAGCTCCACGGCGCGAGAGAAGAGTCTCGCATCAAGCTCGTCCAGCTCACTCTGCGTCTTAACGTCATCAGAAACATCGCTTTTGGGCATGCTCGCGTTGCGTAAGACATGGACCAGCTCTCTAGCTTTGGCGTGATCCTGTTCCGCGCCTTGCCCAGGATTGCGGATAATTCTGACCGCTTCCTCCACGTCAACTTTCTTCGTCGGCGAACCCGGGCCCGGAAGCGTCTCGGCTGTTCCCCCAGCGTAGAGTACAATCACCCGCCGTTCGAGATAGGTGCAAAGCTCGTCGATCGACCCAATCGGCTCCGGAAGCGTCAGTGCGGCAGTTCCGCGATGGCCATCAATCGGCCCGAGGATTTCGATCGACACGTCCCCGGTGCGAAACCCCAGGGCACGCGCAACCACGTAGTGCCCCATTTCATGCTGTGCGACGCGTCCCGCAAGACGCCGAAGGTGATCGGGTAAAGTCATGCACCACTCTATCATGACCAACCGTGGATTCCTGAGCCGATTTGTCGAAGTGGCCAGACACATCCGGCCGGCTTCCGGAGCGGAACAACCACCTCGCTTCTATCTGCGCCGATCCTTGGTCCGGCCGAGGGCCTGACGCCATCAACCCGTAAAGGGTCGGCTTACGCGAAGCGTGCCGCCGCTTCGTCTTCGCCTGCGCGGTGATTGCAGCCCTCGGCCGAACACATCGGGCGCCTGTCGCGCGGGGA
Source organism: Alphaproteobacteria bacterium (assembly GCA_023259375.1). Taxonomy (GTDB): domain Bacteria; phylum Pseudomonadota; class Alphaproteobacteria; order Micropepsales; family Micropepsaceae; genus Rhizomicrobium. The sequence goes on along the minus strand of JAHFQC010000048.1, from coordinate 22,986 downwards.
TGGTCCCCGCCTGAGCACAGAAGCCAGATCAATGTCTCAGTCCCTCGCATTCGCCAACGGCTGGAACCTCGCCACCACCTTGATGGTCTGCATCGTCATCTTCCGCACCGGCATGGATGGATACGGCGCCATGCCCGCCAGTGAATATGACGGCGATCCGGCCGCCATCGTCCACGAATTCGACCCCTTCCAGCGATGAGAGGGTCGATCTGCGAGGCAGCCAGGCGGCGGAACTCCCACGGGAATTCCGCTCCCGTTTCCGTCCATTTCCGGCTATACTCGGTATCGCGCCGTGGTGGTGGTGGAAAGCGCGACCGTCAGACCTTTATCTCACGGAGATCGCCGCCATGATTATCTTTGGACCACTGCTCGTCATCGCCGGCATTTGCTTCATCTGCTGGTTACTGTTTACGCTGGCTGTATTCGCCTTGCCATTCTTCGTCGGCCTGACGGTCGGCGTCTGGGCCTTTCATACCGGCGCCGGCGTGCTCGGCGGCATCCTTGTCGGCCTGGTCGCGGGCGGCGCAACATTCGGCGTCGGCCAATTCGCGCTCGGCTTCGTGCCTTGGACCTGGCTGCGGCTCCTGATCATCCTGCTCTTCGTCGCACCGGCCGCCGTCGCCGGTTACAGCGCCACCTATGGGATCGCTCATATGGCGATGCCATCCGCCACCTGGCAGACGATCTTCGCTGTCATCGGCGCGGTTGCCGTCGGGATCACCGCGTTTGTGCGGTTCACGGGAATGGCCACGTCCGGACCAACCGGACAGGGCATGGCGCGGACCTGACATCGACGCGGCGGCTGAGGCCGGACGTGGATCGGGCATTTCGCTGCCCATCCCCCGTCGTCGGTGGTGGTCGTGGTCCGGTGAGAAGCTTCAACGTTCATCGCGGGCCGCAAGCACAGCCCCTCATTGGAGCGCAGGGCCAACGTCCTCTCGTATGATCACCCGACCGGCAACGCATTGGCCAAGCTGGCGTCTGGGGAGAGCGGTGGTCTCGAAGACCCGTGCATCGCCCAGATGGAGCAGGGCTTTATCCCGCCGAAGTCCCACGCCGGCCTGTTTATAGCGCGGTGGTCGCCGCGTTCTCCTCGATGTCATCTCTGTAGATCGAGAGCACCAAACGGCCTCTTCGATGGGCTGATCTAGCCGAAGGACCGCTAAAGCCTCGATCGCCTATGGCGCAACAGCGGCGTCAAAACTTTCTTCCCCTGCCGGCTGCGCCGTCGTTCCTCGCGAAACAAGAAAGCCCCTCCTTTGCTGTCGAGCCCCTTCGGGGTGCGCCGTCGATCGCCTCCGGCCAACCGATCACCATCGAGGCCGCAATGGTGCGGGCTCGAAACAGAGATCAAGGAGAACGACCATGGCCACCATCGGCACCTTCAAGAAGACCGGCTCGAACGAATTCACCGGCGAAATCGTCACCCTCTCGCTCCAGGCAAAGAACGTCCGGATCGTCCCCGAAGCCGCCCGCTCCGGCGACAACAGCCCCAGCCACCGCGTCTATGTTGGTCGGGTGGAAATCGGCGCCGCCTGGTCCAAGCGCTCCAACGAGGGGCGCGACTATCTGGGTCTCAAGCTCGACGATCCAAGCTTCACCGCCCCGATCTTCGCCAACCTCTTCGACGACGAGGACGCCGAGGGCTACAGCCTGATCTGGTCCCGCCCCAACGGCCGCCGCAGCGACTGAACCCGCCTACAATGCCCCGCCCGGCCGGTCCGGGCGGGGCATCGCTTTCCGATCAAAGGACGCCCGCCAACCTTGAAGCGGCGGAATACCTAGTTTACTAGGTGGTAGTATATTAGGTGTCACGGCGATCTCTCCGCATGAGCTTGCGGGAAATCGTCGCCACGAATCTGCGAAGGCTGAGACACGCCAAGGGCCTGTCACAGGAGGAGCTTGCTGACCGTGCGGGCATCAATCGCAACTACGTTGGAATGCTCGAACGGGAGCAGCATTCCGCCACCGTCGACATGCTGGAAAAGCTCGCCGAGGTCCTTGAAGCCGACCCTGTCGAATTCTTCAGCCGCGAGACGTGAACGGCCATTATTGCTGGGTCTGAGGTTCCGCTGGCGCCTTCTTCCGAGTCTTCGGCGGCACGGCACGGACGAGTTCAGTCGCTTCGACCTCAAGCGCTTCCGCGATTCGCCCGAGCACCGTTACGCTCGCCGAGACATCGGCGCGTTCAATCCCTCCGACATACCGGGCGCTCAACCCGGCCCTTTCGGCCAGTTCCTCCTGCGTCATCTTTTTCGCATGACGCAACCGACGCAGATTGATCGCCATGACCTCCTTGAGATCCATGGCGATGATGGAGCCGATATAGGAACTATCGTTCCAGGAACTATCGTTCCGATTCGTACATGGCAGTGCTATTCATTGGCGCTGTGGACGACCCAGTTTGCCGATTCCCTGAGCAACGTGATGCGCCCCAAGCATCGCGGAGTAAGTATTTCGTGGCGCAAATCTTGCGGAAATTTGCGGTAAATGAATGCCTAACACATTGCTTTGATCTCCCGGGGGTAGATCACAATGATTGAAGCGCCATTTCGGGACCGCCCGCCGCACACCGAGCGCGTGAATGCGTATGACGAGCAACATCTCGCAGTCTATCTGCGGTTGCTGATGGCCGAAGAAGAAGGCGCCGACTGGCGCGAAGTCGTCCAGGTGATCTTCGGCCTCGATGCCACGCAGGAACCGACTCGTGCCAAAATGGTCCATGAGAGCCACCTGGCGCGCGCCCGCTGGATGACCGAGGCAGGTTTTCGGCACCTGCTTGAGCCGCGCATGCAGTGAACAACCGCCCGACTCTCACGGTTGGCAGCCATGCGCGATGCAACCTTAGGGACTACTTTCGTTGACGAATTTCCGGATCGTGGAAGCCCCCTTTAAGGGCCAAAAACGAGAGGACACGCCATGCCCACGGAGTATTGGCGCTCGCCGGAGACGATTGATCACCTGAACCGTCTCGAGCGTCCCGGCTTCGCCGCCGAATTTCTGCGCCGCAACGTCCATTACCGCCACGATTTCGCGCGCACGCAGCGTCTCATCGCGCGCGCCTCCGTCGATGCCGAAACCGCCCTTGTCGGTCTCGCCCGGCGATGGGGGTTGCGCTTTCGCCCATGACCCAAACCTTCCCGTTGGGCCAGCCCCGGTCGCCTGGCTGCCCGAATTATCGCCCGGCACGCTGATCCTCAAACCAGCGCCAGACGGGTTCGATCATCTCACCTCGCTCGATCCCGCGCAGCTCGGATCAGTCGTCGCTGATGAGACAGACGACGAGGGCCGTGAGCTTGTTGTTGTCGATGGCTCCGGCGAACTTCACCTCCGTTTGCCCGGCGATCAGACCGGCACGCATTCTGCCATTCTGCTGCCGCCCGACATTTCATATGAACTCCGGCTCGATGTCGCACTGCGCTTTGTGCGCCGCCTTCGTGGCCAGCGCGTCAAACTTCTTCCCGCGGCACTTCGCCTGACGTCTCTTCAGAGACAGCGATTGATCCAGCTTCTCCACGCCTTCGACGTTCACGACGCCGGCGGCGGGCCTCGCGACGTCGCCGAGATCATCCTGCAATCCGACCACGCCCGACTTCCATCGGTCGAATGGAAGGACTCCCATGCTCGACGCGCCGCCAACCGGCTCATCCACGATTCGGTTGCTCTGGTCGAACGCGGCTATCTCAAGTTCCTGCGCGGCGGCTGATCCGCTCAGGCCACAGCTCCAATTCGGAATGGCAACTCACGACCAATGGCGGTCGATCAACGGGTATGTCTGGTCATCCGGAACCGGACGCTCCCATGATGGCTGGACGCGATGATGATCGGCGACAATGGGTGGATTCCGGTCTGTCAGCTTTATGGCGCCCTACGGGAAACCAGACGCTCAGCCTACGGCCGGGCTGGGCCGGAAACGGACCGTCCGCTCAACAATGCGCTAAGGGTGGGACTGGACCTCAGCCAACGCAAACGCAAGCGGAGGTCGTGGTGGGCACAACGCTGCACATCGTCGCGGCCTGGCCGCCTAGCCCGACGAAACGACCGGATAACCCCTCGCCGACCCGACCGGTAGTGCGGGGATCAACCCTTTACGGATCTACACAAAACGACGTCGATACGCGTCGGGACGACCCTATGCTGGAACGGCCGAAATCAATGCGCGAAGATGCGCAGCCTGGCATTGGCACGCCCACAGGTTGTCGTCAGGCTATCGATGTACATCAGCAGCTGCCGCGTTCGATTATTGAGGTCCGCACTCAGGGCCCTTGTCCGCGCGACATCGATATCGAGCAATCGGCCGGCGACCAGCCAGACTTCCTTGTTGATGCGACGATCCCGTAGGGCCGCGCGGACCACCGAGGCGATATCGCCATTGGCCACGCCATTGAGATTGCGGAAGATGCGGATCGATCCCATGAGCGGCGCGGGGATGGTCGTCGAGTTGGCGACATAAGGCCTTGACCATCGATCATCGTCGATCTGCGGCGATGAGGTCAGGAAGAAGCCGAGCGACGCCGCAACCTGCCGGCCGACTTCCTGAATCGCCGTAACCGACGCCCCGTTGCCGACCTTATCCGATCCGATCGCCTTGGCATGGAGGAGAACGACCTTATGATCCGAGACAAGGATGAAGTCGGCCATTTCCTGACCGTCATCGTCCAGCAGGATGAGCGGGAATTCCTGCAGGGCCTGGGCATAGGCGTCGGTTCCGGGCGTGGCCGGGTTGAGGTAGCGGGCCGTCAGGCCAAAGATCGAGGTGCTCTGCCAAAGCGCCATATCGCCCGCGGCCCAGGCCACCTCGCCCTTTTCGACAAAGGTATCCGCGAGCGCCGGCACGATCTCGGCTCCGTCGAGCGCCGGCACGCGGCCATCGACGACAAGGTCGCGCGCCTTCACCCACCGGCCGTGCATATAGACCTTGTCGGTCTCGTCGGTGAGGATTCTGAAGGATTGCTCGGTGTTGATGCGCTCGGTCAGCGTCATGACCGTCCCGGCGCGCGACAGCCTTGATTCAACCCTGGCGTTGAGCGCTTCGCTCGCGACGGCGTAGCGCCCTGATTTTTTGTCGAAGCTGATCGAGCAAGCGAGCGCAGTCCCATCCAGCAGCGTCACCTGGAACGCCCCCGCGGTGATATCGGCACAGACATCGGCAAGCGCAGGCGCAGCGATCGGACCGGTATTGCCTTCCTGGTCGGCGACGAACGCGCCGAAATCGTCGAGCGGCTGCAGATCAAGCAGGATGTTGCGGGGCTCCGACGCCTTATCGAGGTCGGGAGTGGCCAGTTGCGCGAAGCGCTCGAACACCCGGTTCGCCGTCGAAGCGCTCGTCAACTCGGCGTCAATCGCCGTCACCCATGCGATGTAGTCGTCGACCGGCACGCGCCGGACCGTCGCCTCCGAGAGCTTGGATCGGGTCAGGCCGAGATACCGCGGCACAGACCCCACGTAGCCTGCGACATTGGTCGGCAACAGGACCGCGTCGAGCAAGTCGGTGAACGTGTCTTCGAACGACGCCGTGCTGGTGGTCATCGTCCGGATCGCGCGGTCCGACATGTCGAGCGAACTGGCGGCAAGCTTCGTGATCCGCACCCGTTGGCCGGCCGTGCTCGGTGCGAACAGCCGGACGAGGTCGGATCGATCTAGGCGCGTCACGCCGACCTTTTTGAGATCGAACGGCACCCCGTCCGTATCGAACACGAACAGGCGATCGCCGGCACGAACGATCAGGGTCAGGCCAAATCGCCATTCCGTCACGAAATGTCGGGCGAGATAGGGACTTTCGTCAACCGTGAAGAAGGACCAGGCCCAGACATTGGCGGGGCAATTCGCGATCGGCTGGACCACGAATCGGTTGCGCGCCAGGATGCCTTCATAGGCCTCGGCGCGCAGGATTTCATCGTCGAACCCTGCCCCGATGTCGAAGATCGCCGTCCGGCGCGGGACGATCACATCCTCGCGGTCCAGCGTCAGCTGGACCGGCAGGCGTTCCCGAAACCGCCCGTCGACATATTGGCGCTCGGGCATTTGCGGGATGATCTTCTCCGGGAGATACGCTTCGCCGGGGATGATGCTGTTGATGTGCCCCTCGCCGGCCTTTTCGAACGACAGGAACTGGGCCCAGCTTGCCTCCAGTCGCGCGAGGTTTTCAGCGTTGCGGGCGAAGACTGTCGCGGTCTGCTTATCCTTGCGGGTGGGATCGGTCGACCGCAGTATCCGACCGATTTGCTGGACGAGTTGCCGGTCGTTGGTGAAATCGTCGAGGAGCGCGACCGCCACGAAGCTGGCGTCGTCGATCCCTTCGAGCAACTTGGTCTGATGGAGCCAATAGATGCCGCCGGGAGAGCCGGCCTGGGCCATTTTGACCGTCGGATAGCGCCCGGAATGGGCCTTTCGCTTTTTCTCATCGCGCGCCTGTTCGTGGATCAGGACGGCGTCGTGGCCGGTGGCGCCCGCCAAGTGCTGCTGCAACGCCGCCAACGCGCTCCATGACCCGCCTCGCACGATGATCTTCGAGCCCGGCGGCTTGCCTGCAAGCAAGGTCCCGGCTGCCGCGAGAAGATTCGCGGCAAACGTGGCGATCGCCGCGTTGTCCTGCGCGGTCAGGGCCTGGTCCCCATCGCGCTCGCCAGCATCGATCGGGGGTGTCGTTCCGTGCGCCGCATCAAGCTGGGCAAAAGCAATGCCACGGACGATGTTGGCCTCAGCCGCACGCTGAAACGGCAAATTATAGGCGTAGGCGCCGCGCACGGAGAAAAGCTTATAGTCGTTACGGAATGGCGTCGCGCTCAACAGCAATGTCGGGCGGGCCAGGCTGCGTACGCTGCGGCTCCATGACGGAGCGGGTTCATAATGCCCTTCGTCGACCAGGATGAGGTCGAACGTCTTCAGCAGGTTTGTGATCTCATTGAGCCGCGCCAGCTCATCCTGCTGGTCCGCTTCGAGTCCAGCCGCGGCCTTGCGCGACAGGCGGTCGCGACTGCTGCGGATCTTGTCGAGTGCCTGGAGCGTGCCGACCAGGATTAGTCGGTCCGCTGCCCCGGCCTGCTCACAAATTTGACGGGTGCGGACAACATTGGGGAGCAGTAGCTGGACGGTTGCAGGCTCCACACCGGGTCCGTCCCACGTCTTCCCCTCGGCTGGCGCGACCGCCATGTTGTGCCAGAAGCGCCGCTGAATATCGGCGAGCATCTGCTGCACAAGGCCTTCACGCGGCGTGAGAACCAGAATTTTGCGAATGTTCGGCAGGCAACGTGACACGACCGCTACCACGCCAGACTTGCCGGTTCCGGTCGGCATCTTGATCAGGCCCGCCTCGGGTGGCGCCTCTGATCGGCCAACCCGCCCGTAAGCTGCGCAAAATGCGATCGCTTGTCTCTGGTGATCCCAGAGGGTTCGGGCCTCGTCCGATTCAGACCAGATTGGCAACGCCTGCAGCGCCACAATGTCGCGATTATAGCCCTTATTATCGAACGTGCTGCCCGCCGCGACGGTGAAAGTCGTGTGGACGCCGTGGTAGACCAGATTTGCCAAGCATCCACCTCACCGAATCTCGCCCCCAAATCTAGGCCAGAGTAACTCTAGCCGCTATCGGCGATGAATTCCTGTTCGAACGAGCGACCGCTTTCGAGAGAGGCGGCCTAGTTCTCGAATGACCGAGGCGGGCGCGGAGCCGTCCTTGGCTCCGGTCCGCGAATGACTGCTCTCCGGATCACCGGCTCGGCAACCAAGCGCCCGGCTTTGGTCGATTCACGTCGCAAGCAGGAACGACGGCTTTCCGGTTCTATCCGCTCAAAGCGGTCCGACCGGTTTGTCCCCCTGGCGGCCTTCGACAGGAAATTCCGTCATCGGTCACCTTGGTCAGCGATTCCCATGAATTGAGCAGCGCAACGACCCACGCGTCCCGGCTCCGGATTGCAGTGAAGGGGGACACACCCCTCCGAAAATCTTTGTCCACCCCCAACGCCTGAACTCTCCGCCACCGTGACCCCGACATGCCGCGACTTGGCCGCGGCGCTTCGAGGCAAGACGGAGGCTTCCCATGCTCGACAGGTCCGCGCCACTCGCTACGCGCTACGTCCGCACTCACGAGGCCGCACGCATGCTCGGCATCTCGCCGCGCACGCTGGAAAAATATCGCTGCCACGGCAGCGGGCCGACCTTCCGCAAGCTCGGCGGCCGAGTCGTCTATGCGGTCGACGATCTCGAAGCCTGGGCCGACAAGTCCGCCTGCAGCTCGACGTCGGACCCCCGCTACGTCGAGGCCCGCGCCGCTGGCCATGCTCGCTGAGGCCGTCGCAACGATGTCGCGCCTCATCACCGCCAGCGAACGGAGCCAGCTCGAACCGTTCGTCGTCGCCACTGGCGATGCCAGCCCACGCGATCAGCGCGACCTCATGGAACGGCCGTTCTTCTCGCTCGCCAAGTCTCGGCGCACCGCGCCGATCCTCTACGAAGCCGCCGGCGTTCGAGTCGAGGTCTACGCCGTGCCCGAGCACGGCATGGCGACCATTTGGGACGCCGACGTCCTGATCTGGGCGGCGAGCCAAATCGTCGAGGCCGAGAACCTTGGGTTCAAGACCTCGCGGTTCCTCCGCTTCACACCCTATCAGCTGCTGACCTCCATCGGCCGCCAGACGGGGGCCCGCGACTACAAACTGCTGAAGGGCGCGCTCGCCCGCCTGCAGTCGACCGTTATCCGCACAACCATCCGCAGCGGCGAGCATTGGCGGCGTCACCAGTTCTCCTGGATCAACGAGTGGGCGGAATGCACGACGCGCGAGGGCCGCGTCGAAGGCATGGAGTTCGTGCTCCCCGACTGGTTCTACCGCGGCGTCATCGATCGCTCGCTCGTTCTCGCGATTGATCCAGCCTACTTCCGGCTAACCGGCGGCATCGAGCGCTGGCTGTACCGCGTCGCCCGTAAGCACGCCGGCCGCCAGCCCAACGGCTGGCTCTTCGAGATTTCCCATCTCCACGAGAAGTCCGGCAGCCTGGTGCGCGTCTCCGATTTCGCGCTCCAGATCCGGCGCATCGCCGCGCGCCAGCCGCTGCCCGGCTATCGCCTGCGCATCGAGTGGCAAGGCCGCCGCGAGCTGCTGCGCATCCTGCCCGCACACTTATCCACAGTCCCTGTGGATGGCGCTGTGGAAACGCTCGGGACTTCGCACGCAAACGGTATCGGGATTTCGCACGCAGCCCTATCGGGACTTCGCACGCACGAACCGCAGCTAACACTTTGGCCGGAAACGGCGATTCCGGGCCTTAACTTAGAGTCTAACTCAGAATCTAACTTTTGTAGTTGGCGCGCGCGATCTGCGGATAAAGGCGCGCCCCAAGCCGCGCAGACCTCCGAACAGCCGGCACGCCAACCCCCGCTGCCCTTCAGCCACAAGCCGGGAGGGAAGCGATGATCGTCGCTCTGCTCAACCAGAAGGGCGGCGGCGGCAAGACCACGCTCGCGCTGCACCTCGCCGGCGAGCTGGCGCTGCACGGCAAGCGCGTCACACTGATCGACGCGGACCCGCAGGGCTCAGCGCTCGATTGGTCGCAGCAGCGGGCGCGGGAGAATGTCTCACGGCTGTTCGGTGTCGTTGGCCTCGCGCGTGACACGCTGCACCGTGAAGCCCCGGAGATCGCGCGCGCCGCCGATCATGTCGTCATCGATGGGCCGCCGCGTGTCGCTGGCCTGATGCGCTCGGCGCTGCTCGCGGCCGATCTCGTGCTCATCCCCGTGCAGCCATCGCCCTTCGACGGCTGGGCCTCCGCTGAGATGCTGGCCCTGCTTCGCGAGGCGCGCATCTATCGTCCTGGGCTCGCCGCGCGTTTCGTGTTGAACCGCTGCGCCACGCGCACGGTGATCGCCCGGGAAACAGCGGAAACGCTGGCCGACCACGATCCACCGGTGCTCTCCACCACCATCGGCCAGCGCGTCATCTTCGCCGACGCCGCACAGTCCGGCCGGCTCGTCTTCGAGCTTGCAGATCACAGCGCCGCCGCCCGCGAGATCGCCGCGCTCGCCGTTGAAGTCGCGAGGATCGCGCCATGAGCGAGCGCTCCAACCGGCGCGGATTCGTCGCGCGCCCAGGCAATGCGGAGAGCTGGATCAAAGCTCCCGAGACGCCTGGCCGGCGCACGGAGGAGGTCTCCGCCTTCAACGCCCGGCTCACGATCGACGTTACGCCGGCGCTGCGCGGTCGCATCAAGGTCGCCGCCTTCCGGCGCGGCATCACCGTCGCCGACATGCTGCGCGACCTCTTCGCGCGCGAATTCCCCGCCGATCCCGGAGAGCCCTCATGAACGACAACGAGCCGGCACCACCGCGCGTCGTGCCGCCATCGCATCGGCGCGCGGTCGCACTCACCCATGTCGAGCTGACGTGGATCGAGAAGAAGATCGAGCACTGGCTGCGCTTCGGCCGCCGCACCGAAGAAAAGATCCTCGACCGCCGCCGCAGCATTTCCAGCTTCAAACCGAACAGCATCTTCGCGTTCGTCCGCTGGACCTCGAACGACTTCGGCACCGTCGTCTCGCGCATGGACATCGTGCTCGCGGTCGAGGCCGGCGCCCGCTACCAGACGCTGCCCTTTGTGCGGCCCGGCGGCGAGATCCTGCTGCGCGTCGATAGCTGGCCGAAGGTCGAGCGGGTGTTGCAGGCGATCGATGCGGTCGAGGCGCTCGACCTCGATCCTGCGGACGCCGCGCCGGAATACTGGCGCCACCTCCACAACCGCCTCGCCGCCGGCCATGAGCCGCGCATTTACACACGCGAGCAGCATCAAGCGTGGCTCAAGCGCCGGAGCGTCATCCTATGACCCGCTTCGGCTACGTCATGACGACGTATTTCGCCATGCTCGGCGTCGGCGCGCTGGCGTTCTTCCACCCTGCGCCGCGGCTGATTTGGAACGAGACCGCGAGCACGCCCACCGGGCTCTATGCACTGCGCCCGGTGGGTCAGCTCCGCGCGCTCGAGTTGGTCGCGGTGCGCCCGCCCGAGCCGATCGCCAGCTACCTTGCCGCTGGCGGTTTCCTGCCCAGGGGCGTGCCGCTGCTGAAGCATGTGATGGCATTGCCTGGGCAGACCGTGTGCCGCGCGGCCGACGTCATCACCGTAGATCGCGTGGAGGTCGGCGCGGCGCGCGAGCGCGATCACCTTGGCCGCCCGCTACCGCGCTGGAGCGGCTGCCACACGCTCGGCCCCAGCGAAGTCTTCCTCATGAACCCGACCGTCCCCGACAGCCTGGACGGCCGCTATTTCGGCCCGCTTCCCGTCACTTCGATCGTCGCCCGCGCGGTCCCGCTGTGGACCGACGAAGCCGGCGACGGCCGCTTCGTGTGGCGCGCCGCCACGCATTGATCCGCTTCTCAACCCGCCAGCAAAGGAGATTTCCCATGGCGCAGATCGGTCACTTCACCCGCGATAATTCCGGCTTCACCGGACGCATCCAGACGCTGTTCTTCTACCGGGACCTTTCCCTCGTCCCGGCCGAATCCTCCGATGCCGAGAACGCGCCGGACTACCGCATCCACATGGGTGACGGCGACGGCCCGGAGATCGGCGCGGGCTGGAAACGCACCGGCGAGAAGGCGGGCGAGTACGTCTCGCTGGTCATTGACGATCCCGCGCTCGCGCAGCCGATCCGCGCCAATCTCTTCCAGGCGGGCGACGACAAGTCGGCTTGGGTGCTGAGCTGGAACCGTCAGCCCAAGCGCGGCGAGCGGGGCTGATCGCATGCGGCGCGCGCTTCTTCTGCTCGCCAGCGTGACGGTGATCGGCATGCCTGCCTCCGCCCACGCCCAGCCGACATCGCCCGCCGTGCAGGCCGCGAGCGATCCCTACACTGGCCTGATCGCCGAAGCCGCCCAACGCTTCGCCATTCCGGCGGCTTGGATACGGGCGATCATGCGCGTGGAGAGCCGCGGCGATCGCCGTGCCGTCTCGCCAAAGGGGGCGATGGGCTTGATGCAGCTCATGCCCGAGACCTGGGCGGCGCTACGCGCACGCTACGGCCTCGGACGTGACGCGTTTGATCCGCACGACAATATCCTGGCGGGCGCGGCCTTCCTGCGCGAGATGCACGACCGCTACGGATCGCCGGGCTTCCTCGCGGCCTACAATGCCGGACCGGGTCGCTACGAGGATTATCGCGACCGTCGCCGCCCGCTGCCGCCGGAAACAATCGCTTATGTCGCAGCGCTCGTCCCTTTTGTCGGGGACGGCGCGATCGATGGGCCTGTCCTTGCGGCGGCCTCCGATCCGTCGTCCTGGACACAGGCGCCGCTCTTCATCATGCGGTCGGCAAGCGCTGAACCTGTCAAACAGGCGACCGAGAAGCCGCGACCGATAGACCCGCCGACCGTCGTGGCCTTGCGCTATGTCTCAGCCATTGCCCCGCAATCCGAGGGCCTTTTCGTCGCTGTTTCTGCAGCGGGGCCGAAGCGATGATCCTGTGGCTCGCGCGCATGTCCGATGCCGCGCCATCCTGGCCGGTGTGCGCGATCCTTGGCGGTCGAAAGCCAGCCATGATGTTGAGTGGCTCTCTCAGCGTGAACGGCTGCCATGGCATAGGGAGGCGCACGCGAGCGTATTCCCGGGAAGAAGGAAGGGCGTTCAGGGGAGGAGTGCAGAAAACAACCGACCGAGGGCCAGATAAAAGGCCGCAAGGTGCGGCTCGGTCGGTCGGTTGTTTTTGCTTGGTTTTTTCGCTGATCTGGCAATGTGCGGCGTCCGCGCGCAATGTGCGCTTGCGCTTCAATACATTGCTGGAGCTGCCTTTTCCGCACATTGCCGAGGCCGGCCATGGCTGAGGAGAACGACTTCCAGCCTCGGCCAGGGCGCATCCGCTCATCGCGCAGTCAGCGCGCCAAGCCCTTCGTCGCCCAGGCGCTCGCCGCCGCCCAGCGCGCCGGCGGCGGCGTCTCGCGTCAGGGGCTGCTCAGATCCGGGAGTCGCTCGACGTTCGGGCGCGGGCGCGTCGCCGCCGTCCGTGCGAACCGCCTGCTGACTGGCCGATCCCGACTGGTGACGGTCAAGACGCGCGTCGTGCGTCACACGGCGCGTTCGGCGCCGCTCGGAGCCCATCTCAGCTACCTCCGGCGCGAGGGCGTCACCCGGGACGGAGAGAAGGCCCACTTGTTCGGCCCGGACACGGACGATGCCGATCCCAAGACCTTTGCCGAGCGGTGCGAGAAGGACCGCCATCATTTCCGTTTCATCGTCTCGCCCGAGGACGCGCCGGAGATGGCCGACCTCCAGGGTTACACCCGCGAGCTGGTCGGCCAGATGGAGAAGGACCTCGGCACCAAGCTCGACTGGGTCGCCGTCGATCACTGGAACACGCAGCACCCGCACGTCCACATCATCGTGCGCGGCGTCGCCGAGGACGGCCAGGACCTCGTCATCTCACGCGATTACATCAAAGAGGGAATGCGCGCCCGCGCCCAGGACCTGGTCACGCAAGAGCTGGGGCTGCGCAGCGATCTCGATATTCGTCACGCGCTCGAGCGCCAGGTGGAGGTCGAGCGCTGGACGCAGCTCGATCGGCAACTGGCTCGCGATGCCGACCGGCATGGCGTCATCGACCTAGCCACCGTCGTCGGTCAGCAGCCCGATGAGTTCCATAGCCTCAAGGTTGGACGGCTGCGCCATCTGGAGAGCCTCGGGTTCGCCCACCAGATCGGACCCGGCCAGTGGACGATGGATGAGGCCGCCGAGACGACGTTGCGCGAACTTGGCGAGCGCGGCGACATCATTAAGCGCATCCACCGCAGCCTGACCGAACGTGGCATCGAGCGCGCGACCGCGAGCTACGTTCTTGCCGGCGAGAGCCTCGAAGTGCCGGTCATCGGCCGGCTCGTCGATCGCGGCCTCGACGACGAGCTGAAAGGAACGGCCTATGCCGTCGTGGACGGCGTTGACGGCCTCACCCATCATATCAAATTCCCCGATCTCGACGCCGCCGGCGACAGTGCATCGGGTTCGATCGTCGAGCTGCGCACGTTCGACGACGCGCAAGGGCGGCGGCGTGTCGCGCTCGCCGTGCGATCCGATCTCTCCATCGAGAACCAGGTGGCCGCCAGCGGCGCGACCTGGCTCGATCGGCAGGCCGTCGCGCGCGACCCCGTGGCGCTTGGCCAGGCCGGCTTCGGCGCCGAGGTCCGCGACGCCATGCAGCGGCGGGCCGATCAGCTCATCGAGCAAGGTCTCGCCGAACGCCAGGCACGGGGCATCGTCTTCTCCCAGGGCCTGATCGGAACGCTTCGGCGCCGGGAGGTCGAAGCCTTGGGCGAGCGGCTCGCGGCCGAGACAGGCCAGCCGTTCAATCGCGCCGCCGCCGGCGAGTATGTCGCTGGCGCCTACCGACAGCGCTTCGCGCTCGCCTCGGGCCGGTTCGCCATGATCGACGATGGTCTCGGCTTCCAGCTCGTGCCCTGGACGCCCTCCCTCGAAAAGCAACTCGGCCGCCACGTCTCCGGCGTCACGCGCAGCGACGGCGGCATCGACTGGGGCTTCGGGCGCAACCGCGGGCTCGGCCTGTGAGCGATCCCACCCATCAACGATTTCAGGAAAGGACTGCCGCTGTGTCCGCGACAAAGATTCTCTGGGGCCAAGTCATCACCGTCTTCGCCATCGTTCTTCTGGCGATTTGGACAGCGACGGAATGGACCGCCTGGCGCCTCGGCTTCCAGCCGGAGCTTGGGCGGCCCTGGTTCGAGCTTCTGCACTTCCCCTTCTATCTGCCGCCGGCCTTCTTCTGGTGGTGGTACGCCTACGACGCCTACGCGCCGTCCATCTTCATCGAGGGTGCCTACATCGCCTCGTCGGGCGGCCTCATCGCCGCGGCCGTCGCGATCGGCATGTCGGTTTGGCGCGCCCGCGAAGCGAAGAACGCCGAGACCTACGGCTCCGCGCGATGGGCGCAGCCGAAGGAGATCGAGCAGGCCGGGCTGCTGGGGCCGGACGGCGTGGTGCTGGGCCGCCACGAGCGCAGCTATCTTCGCCACGACGGTCCCGAGCATGTGCTGTGCTTCGCCCCGACCCGAAGCGGCAAGGGCGTCGGCCTCGTGATCCCCTCGCTGTTGACCTGGCCAGGCTCGGCGATCGTCCACGACATCAAGGGCGAGAACTGGCAGCTCACCGCCGGCTTTCGGGCGCAGCATGGCCGCGTGTTGCTGTTCGATCCGACCAACGCCAAGTCGTCGGCCTACAATCCGCTGCTTGAGGTCCGTCGCGGCGAGTGGGAGGTCCGCGACGTCCAGAACATCGCCGACATTCTCGTCGACCCCGAAGGCAGCCTGGAAAAGCGTAATCACTGGGAGAAGACCAGCCACGCGCTTTTGGTCGGCGCCATCCTGCATGTTCTCTATGCCGAGGAGGATAAGACGCTCGCCGGCGTCGCCGCCTTCCTGTCGGACCCGAAGCGGCCGATCGAATCGACCTTGGCGGCGATGATGAAGACCGCCCATCTCGGCGAGGCCGGCGTCCATCCCGTCGTCGCCTCCGCCGCCCGCGAGCTGCTGAACAAGTCCGGCAACGAGCGGTCCGGCGTGCTGAGCACGGCCATGTCGTTCCTCGGCCTCTATCGCGATCCTGTCGTCGCCGAAGTGACGCGGCGATGCGACTGGCGGATCGGCGACATCGTGGCCGGCGATCGACCGACAACGCTCTATCTGGTCGTACCGCCCTCGGACATCAATCGGACCAAGCCGCTTATCCGGCTGATCCTCAATCAGATCGGGCGGCGCTTGACCGAGGACCTGCTGGCCAAGGCGGGGCGGCGCCGGCTTCTCCTGATGCTGGACGAATTCCCGGCGCTCGGCCGCCTCGACTTCTTCGAGTCCGCGCTCGCCTTCATGGCGGGGTACGGCATCAAGAGCTTCCTGATCGCCCAGTCGCTGAACCAGATCGAGAAGGCCTATGGCCCCAACAATTCGATCCTCGACAACTGCCATGTGCGGGTCAGCTTCGCCACCAATGACGAACGGACCGCCAAGCGGGTCAGCGACGCGCTGGGCACCGCGACCGAGATGAAGGCGAT
This sequence comes from Alphaproteobacteria bacterium, assembly GCA_023259375.1. Classification (GTDB taxonomy): domain Bacteria; phylum Pseudomonadota; class Alphaproteobacteria; order Micropepsales; family Micropepsaceae; genus Rhizomicrobium. The sequence continues at coordinate 6,952 of JAHFQC010000048.1, read as the reverse complement.
GAAGAACTACGCTGGCAGCCGGCTGTCGCCTTGGCTCGGCCACCTCATGGTCTCGCGCTCGGAGACCGCGCGCCCGCTCCTGACGCCCGGCGAAATCATGCAGCTCCCGCCCTCTGACGAGATCGTCATGGTGTCGGGACTGCATCCGATCCGCGCCAAGAAGGCGCGCTATTACGAGGACGCGCGCTTTCAGGAGCGCATCGTGCCGCCGCCCGTGCTAGCGCGCCCGGAAGCGGGACGGCCCGACGATTGGACCACCCGCCCGCTGCCGCCGCGGCCGCCAGCGCCGGTGGTCCGCGAGGACGAGGGGGCCGAGGACGAAGATCCGAAAAATGCGGACCGCCGCCGGCAGCCGGAGCTGAGCCAAGAAACCGTCGAGAAGAAGGAGCCGATCGAGAACGAGTTCGCCCTCGACCCGACAGACGAGTTGGAGGAGGACGCGCCCCGCATCGGCCGGATGAACGACCTGATGCAGGGCGTCGCCCGGCAGGCTTCGCTCGACCCCAGCGACGATCTCGGATTGTGAGGCGCATATGGCTGCGCCGAAGAAGAAGGCCCAGATCTCGGTCTATCTCGATCCGGGTGTGATGCAGGCCTTGTCGGCCTATGCAGCACGCCGGGAGCAGTCGATGTCGCTCATAGCGGAGGCCGCCATCGCGTCATTCTTGTCACCGGATGCCGATGAGCGGCGCGAGGCGGCCATCGCCAAGCGGCTCGACCAGCAGGATCGTCGCCTAGCGCGGCTCGAACGCGACGTCGCGATCGGAGTGGAGACCCTGGCCTTGTTCATCCGATTTTGGCTGAACACCACCCCACCGCTTCCCGAGCCCGCCGCCAAGGCCGCCCGCGCCCAGGCTGGTGCGCGCTACGACCATTTCATCGCCACGCTTGGTCGGCGCCTGAACGAGGGGCCGAAGTTGCGGCAGGAGATTCCCGAAGACATTTCCGAGGCGTCCGCCAGCGTCCCGCGCGAGTCGTAGCTTCCGGCTGAACATCACTTGCTAGGGCCGCGGAAGACGTCGGCGCCAATAGCGGGTCCCGCACCCAGCAAGTCTTTTTTCTCTGCTCTACGCTGGGCTCCTCCGCCGTCTGAATACTTGTTGAACCACCCCATTTCTTGCCTCTTTTAATCGTCCCCGTCGCCGATCGCGTTTCGCGGTTGGCCTTTTCCGGGGACGATCGTGGCGGTTGCTGCACTCCATTCCGAGGCCTTCTCACGCGGCGCGCGCATGCTGCGCACCGCGCTCGGCCCGGCCATCGCGTCGTTTCTCGAAGACCCGTCGATCGTCGAGGTGATGCTCAATCCCGACGGTCGGCTCTGGATCGACCGGCTGTCGGGGGGCCTGGAGGATAGTGGCCGGACCATGTCTGCCGCCGACGGCGAGCGGATCGTGCGCCTGGTTGCGCACCATGTCGGCGCCGAGGTCCATGCGGAGAAGCCGCGGGTCTCCGCCGAACTGCCCGAGACGGGGGAGAGGTTCGAGGGGCTGTTGCCGCCTGTGGTGGCCGCCCCGGCCTTCGCGATCCGCAAGCCGGCCGTCGCCGTCTTCACGCTCGACGACTATGTCGCCGCCGGGATCATGACAGCCGGCCAGGCCACGGCGCTGCGCGAGGCCGTCGCCGGCCGCAAGAACATCCTCGTCGCCGGCGGCACCTCGACCGGCAAGACCACGCTGACCAACGCGCTCCTGGCCGAGATCGCCGGCACCACCGACCGGGTGGTGCTGATCGAGGACACCCGCGAGCTGCAATGCCGTGCGCCGAACCTCGTGGCGCTGCGCACCAAGGACGGCGTCGCCTCGCTGTCCGATCTCGTTCGCTCCTCGCTGCGCCTTCGTCCCGACCGCATTCCGATCGGCGAGGTCCGCGGCGCCGAGGCGCTCGATCTTTTGAAGGCCTGGGGCACCGGCCATCCCGGTGGGATCGGCACGATCCACGCCGGCACCGCGCTTGGCGCGATGCGGCGCCTCGAACAGCTCATCCAGGAAGCCGTCGTCACCGTCCCCAAGGCGCTGATCGCCGAGACCATCGATCTCGTCGCGGTGCTGCGCGGCCGCGGCAGCGAACGCCGCCTCTCCGAACTCGCTCTCGTCGCCGGTCTTGATCCCGCCACCGGCGACTACCGCGTCCAGTCCGCCGGGGCGGGCGGCGACCCCTTGTCCCCCGGAGATCCATCATGAACCGCGTTCTCGCCGTCGTCCGTTCGTCCCGTCGCCGCCTGGCCGACTTGATCGCCTTGACCACCCTCACGCTCGCCTTTGCGCCGGCCGCCTACGCATCCGGCTCCTCCATGCCGTGGGAGACCCCGCTCAACACCATCTTGGAGTCGGTGCAGGGACCCGTCGCCAAGATCATCTCGGTGATCATCATCACCGTGACCGGGCTGACGCTCGCCTTCGGCGACACGTCGGGCGGCTTCCGCCGACTGATCCAGATCGTGTTCGGCCTGTCGATCGCGTTCGCCGCGTCGAGCTTCTTCCTCACCTTCTTCAGCTTCTCGGGCGGGGCGCTCGTCTGATGGCCGCGATCGTCGATCCCGATGTGCCGGGCTTCTTCGCGCCGGTTCACCGCGCACTGACCGACCCGATCCTCATGGGCGGCGCACCGCGGACCGTGGCGATCGCCAACGGCACGATCGCGGCGGCAGTCGCGCTCGGCCTTCGGCTCTGGATTCCCGGCGCACTGTTCTGGGCAATTGGCCACGCGGCGGCAGTCTGGGCCGCCAAGCGCGATCCCCTGTTCGTCGACGTCGTGCGTCGGCACCTCCGCTATCCCGCACATCTGGGGGTGTGAGGCCACGATGCTGAACCTCGCTGAATATCGCAATCGCCCCGCCGGCCTCGCCGACTTCCTGCCCTGGGCCGCGCTCGTCGAAGAGGGCGTGGTCCTCAACAAGGACGGCTCGTTCCAGCGCACGGCGCGCTTTCGCGGACCGGACCTCGACAGCGCTACGCCGGCCGAACTGGTCGGCGTCACCGCGCGCCTCAACAACGCGCTGCGCCGTCTCGGCTCCGGCTGGGCGATCTTCGTCGAGGCGCAGCGGGTCGCCGCCCAGACCTATCCGCACTCGACCTTTTCCGATCCCGCGTCCGCGCTGGTCGATCTCGAACGGCAGGACGCCTTCGAAGAAGCAGGCGCGCATTTCGAGAGCCATTACTTCCTGACCTTCGTCTGGTTGCCACCGGCCGAGGACGCCTCCCGCATCGAGAGCTGGCTCTACGAGGGCCGCGTCCAGACCGGCGTCGATCCCTGGGAGTTGCTGCGCGGCTTCGTCGACCGCACCAACCGGGTCCTCCAATTGGTCGAGGGCTTCATGCCCGAGGTCGGTTGGCTCGATGACAGCGAGACGCTGACCTATCTGCACTCGACCATCTCGACGCGGCAGCAGCGCGTCCGCGTTCCAGAGACGCCGATGCACCTCGATGCGCTGCTCGCCGACGAGCCGCTCGCTGGCGGGCTGGAGCCGCGGCTTGGCGCACATCACTTACGCACGCTGACCATCGTCGGCTTTCCGACCGCGACCCACCCCGGAATCCTCGATGAGATGAACCGGCTGGCCTTCCCGTACCGCTGGTCCACGCGCGCGGTCCTGCTCGACAAAACCGAGGCGGTGAAGCTGCTGACCAAGATCCGGCGGCAGTGGTTCGCCAAGCGCAAGTCCATCGCCGCCATCGTCAAGGAGGTGATGACCAACGAGGCATCGACGCTCGTCGATAGCGACGCCGCCAACAAAGCCGCCGACGCCGACATGGCGCTACAGGAGCTGGGCTCCGACGATGTCGGCCAGGCCTATGTCACCGCGACCGTCACCGTCTGGGACGAGGATGCGGGTCTCGCCGCCGAAAAGCTCCGGCTGGTCGAGAAGGTGATCCAGGGTCGCGACTTCACCTGCATGCCCGAAGGGGTGAACGCGCTGGAGGCCTGGCTCGGGTCCATTCCCGGCCATGCCTACGCCAACGTCCGCCAGCCGCCGGTGTCGACCCTGAACCTGGCGCACATGATCCCGCTTTCCGCGGTCTGGGCCGGACCCGTGACGGACGAACATTTCCGCAGCGCTCCACTACTGTTCGGCAAGACCGAAGGCTCGACGCCGTTCCGGCTGAGCCTGCACGTCGGCGATGTCGGCCACACGCTGATCGTCGGCCCGACCGGGGCGGGCAAGTCGGTGCTGCTTTCGCTGATGGCGATGCAGTTTCGCCGCTACGCGAACAACCAGATCTTCGCGTTCGACTTCGGCGGTTCGATCCGCACGGCCGCGCTCGCGATGGGCGGCGACTGGCACGATCTCGGTGGCAGCCTCTCGGCCGGATCGGAGCACTCGGTCTCGCTCCAGCCCCTGGCGCGCATCGACGAACAGGCCGAGCGCGCGTGGGCGGCGGAGTGGGTGGCGGCCATCCTGGCCAAGGAAGGCGTCACCATCGATCCGACCGCGAAAGAGCATGTCTGGTCGGCGCTGACCTCGCTGGCCTCCTCGCCGGTGGGCGAACGCACCATCACCGGCCTCGCGGTCCTGCTGCAATCGACGGCGCTGAAGCAGGCGCTCCAGCCCTATTGCGTCGGCGGCCCCTCCGGACGGCTGCTGGATGCCGAGACCGAGCAACTCGGTTCCGCCTCGGTACAGGCCTTCGAGACCGAAGGGCTGATCGGGGCCGGCGCGGCGCCTGCAGTCCTCACCTATCTGTTCCACCGCATCGAGGGCCGCCTCGATGGTCGCCCGACCTTGCTCATCATCGACGAGGGCTGGCTGGTTCTCGACGATCCCGCCTTCGCTCAGCAACTGCGCGAGTGGCTGAAGACACTGCGCAAGAAGAACGCCTCCGTCATCTTCGCCACCCAATCGCTCTCCGACATCGACGGCAGCAACATCGCGCCAGCCATCGTCGAAAGTTGCCCGACACGCATCTTCCTGCCGAACGAGCGCGCGATCGAACCGCAGATCACGGCCATCTATCGCCGCTTCGGATTGAACGATCGCCAGATCGAGATCCTCGCTCGCGCGACGCCGAAGCGCGACTACTACTGCCAGTCGCGGCGCGGCAATCGGCTGTTCGAGCTGGGGCTCGGCCCCGTCGCGCTCGCCTTCTGCGCGGCGTCGTCCAAGGCCGATCACGCGGCGATCGAACGGGTCGTCGCCGAACATGGCCGCGAAGCCTTCACGCCGACCTGGCTCGCGGACCGCGAGCTGCTGTGGGCCGCCGATCTCATCCCCGAGCTGACCAACCTGGAGACGTCATCATGATCAAGCTGCGCCATTTGGCGGCCGCAAGCGCCGTCGTGCTCACTCTGGCCGTGGCCGCGCCGCCCGCCTCGGCGCAGTGGGTGGTCTACGATCCGACGAACTTCACTCAGAACGTGCTGACGGCGGCGCGCGAGCTGCAACAGATCAACAATCAGATCACGATGTTGACCAACCAGGCGACCTCGCTGGTCAACCAGGCGCGTAACCTCACTAATCTGCCGATGTCGACGCTGACCCAGCTTCAGTCGTCGATCACGCAGACCCAGTCGCTGCTTGGCCAGGCGCAAAACATTGCGTTCAATGTCCAGCGAGTCCAGACGGCCTATTCGACCAGCTACGGCACGGCGGCAGGCACCGGCTCGACCACGGCGATGGTCGCCAACGCGCAGACTCGTTGGCAGAACTCCGTCGCCGCCTTCGAGGACAGCCTGAAGATCCAGGCCGGCGTGGTCGGCAACATCCCGACCAATTCCAGCGCCATGACCTCGCTGGTGACGGCCAGCCAGAGCGCTACCGGCGCGCTGCAGGCGGCACAGGCCGGCAACCAGCTCCTGGCCCTGCAATCGCAGCAGCTCTCCGACCTGGTGGCGGTACTGTCGGCAAAGAGCCGGGCCGACGCGCTGGAGCAGGCGCGCACGGCCTCGGCCGAGGCGCAAGGCCAGCAGAACTACAAGACCTTCGCGACGCGCAGCGGCTACCAGCCCGGCAACGTCACCATGTTCAACGGCAATTGAGGCGCCGCGATGCTGGGCAGGTCGGACACCTTCCGCGCCGCCGCGATCATCGCATTGATCGCGGTCGCCGTCGTGAGCCTGGTCGCGATCAATCGTCGGCCCACGCCGCCGGTTATCGAGACGCCTTCGACCGTCTCAAACCCAGCATCCGATGACCTCTCGGCCGAGTTGCGCCGCTGCGGCGCGCTCGGACCGCAGGACGCCGAGGATGCGCGCTGTGTGGCGGTGTGGGAGGAAAACCGTCGGCGCTTCTTCGGCCGGCCGGCGCGGTCGCTGCCGCCAACGCCGCCCCCCACGACGTTGCGCGCGGCTGCGCCGGCCACCAATGCTGTGGGAGATGCGCGATGAACAACGTCGGCGTCATCGACACCTTCCTCAACACCTTCACCACCTACATCGATTCCGGCTTTGGCCTGATCAAAGGCGAGGTCGGCTACCTGTCCTCGACCCTGATCGTCATCGATATCACGCTTGCCGGCCTGTTCTGGGCTTGGGGCGCCGACGAGGACATCCTGCAGCGTCTGGTGAAGAAGACCCTCTACATCGGCTTCTTCGCCTTCATCATCACCAACTTCAACAATCTGTCGGCGATCATCTTCAACAGCTTTGCCGGCATCGGCCTGAAGGCCGGCGGCTCTTCGATCTCAACTGCCGACTTCCTGCGGCCGGGCAAACTCGCCCAGATCGGGCTCGACGCCGGTCAGCCGTTGCTCGATGCGGCCAACCAGATGATGGGCTTCACCAGCTTTTTCGCGAACTTCGTTCAGATCGCGGTCTTGATGGTCTCTTGGGTCCTGGTGCTGATCGCCTTCTTCATTCTGGCGGTCCAGCTCTTCGTCACGCTGATCGAGTTCAAGCTGACCACACTGGCCGGCTTCATCCTCATCCCCTTCGCGCTCTTCAACAAGACCGCCTTCCTCGCCGAGAAGGTGCTCGGCAACATCGTGGCCTCCGGCGTGAAGGTGATGGTTCTTGCCGT
>JAHFQC010000047.1:24625-38054 GCA_023259375.1 Alphaproteobacteria bacterium | reverse complement strand
CCGAGCAACTGGCCGAATTCGAGCTGGTTGGTTTTTTTATTCAGGGTGTAGCCGACAGTCGGCTGGAAGTAGTTCGAGTTGGCCGAACCGGCGCAAGCGGCCGACGTCTTGATGTTGATCTGGCAGGCCGAGTAGTCGCGGTTCTTCATCCAGACCGGGTCAGCGGACCGATAGGTGAAGTAGCCGGTCACATTGCCTTTGCCGTCGGCGGTGTTGGAGCCCATCATGATCGACGTTTCGATATTACGACCGTCGAAAACCGTGTCGGGGGCGAGGGACTGCGGACCCTGAATGCCGCCGTCGATTGCCTTCTGCTGCGTGTTGCGTGCGAAGCTGTTCGTATTGTTGTGCCAGTTCACGCCATACTGGGCGTCGATCTGCACGCCTTCGAAGTCTTGCTTCATGATGAAGTTGACAACGCCGGCGACGGCGTCGGAACCGTACGTCGACGAGGCGCCGCCGGTCAGAACTTCCACGCGCTGGAGCAGCGGCACCGGAATCTGATCGATGTCAGGGGCGGCGCCGGGGTTGCCGGTGTTCGGGTCGCCAACGCCGAGACGGCGGCCGTTGACCAGCACGAGGGTGCGGGTTGCACCCAGGCCGCGCAGGTTGACGGTCGTAACGCCGCCGGGGCTGGTCAGCGGGTTGTTGGTGTTCGTGAAATCGCTTTTGCTGCTGATGAACGTCTGAGGCATGTCGTTCAACATGTCAGCGACGTCGGTCGCACCCTTGATCTTGAATTGCTGGTCGGTGACCGACTGGATCGGGCTGACCGACGTCAGGTTCGAGGACACAGGAATGCGCGAGCCCGTCACAACGACGGTCTCCGTGTTGTCAGCGAACGCCGCAGAGGACATCGCAACCGTTGCCATGGCAGCGGCTCCGGCGATGGTCAAACTCCGCAGTGAAGTGGAGGCCAGAAGGCCTCTATTTAGTTTTAACACAGGATTATCCCCTTGTTCGCAACCACAAATCCTGGCCACACGCGCAGCGGTACACCCGCAAGTGCCAATTACGTGGGCGAGGACTAATGTTGGGCAGACTGCCCGATGGGGGAGATTTGTCGGGCTAAAGTCTTTTGCGGTGGGGCAATGAAATAACTATGGCGCAGCAGTCACATATCTAAGTATTAGCAAAATTGCTCAAAATGCGTGCGCCCACATCTGCTGGCTCATACAAACGCGCTCGGGAGTTCCGATATAGGCAATCTGTGACGCCAGGGGACTGACTTTCCACAAACTATCCGCGTCTGCGAGTCATTCGTACAAGGCATTGCGAATGGGGGTGCAAGGGCAACATTCCGTCACGTTCCGATGCCAAATTGCACAAAAAATAGACTATTAAGACTGGTTTCTGCTAACTTTGTGTGCGTTGCAAATACGTCGCGCTCCTGCAAAAAATGACGCCAGCGTCGGTGTTAACCCATCGGGGTGCGGCCGAATTTTTCGAAATGATCGCGATTAAGGATCATGCCGATAACCCAAACGTTGTGCTGCGGAAGAGCGATTCCAAAGGTGGAAAAATGGACTGGGAACACCGCATCCGCGAGCGCGCGCATCGCATCTGGGAAGAAGAGGGCCGTCCCATCGGGCGGCATGAGCAGCATTGGCAGCGCGCCTGCAGCGAAATCGACGCCGAGACACGCCAGGCTGGCGCCCGTTCCGGTATTCCTGATGTGCCGGGGGCGCGCGCGCCGTCCCAGACGGGCACGACCTCCAGTTCGGGCTTGGTCGGTACCGACCCGCTCGATGACTTCCCCAATGCGATGGGCGTGGACGACCAGAACGTCGCCGGCGATCTCACGGACCCGAAGGACAACTGGCCCTCGACCGGCCGCAGCAAATTGGTCGGTACCTGAGGCGTGACGTGGTGCGCGGCGTGGGTTAAACGAACCCCATGCCCGCACCGCTTCTAACTCTGCAAGACGTCCATCTGACGATCGGAACCACGCCGCTGCTCGACGGCGTGGAGTTGTTTGTCGAACCCGGCGAACGCCTCTGTCTGGTAGGCCGCAACGGCTCCGGTAAATCGACTTTGCTGAGGATTGCAGCCGGGACGCTCGAGCCCGACAAGGGGCGCCGTTTCGCGCAGCCCGACGCCACCATCCGCTATCTGCCGCAAGAGCCCGATTTGAGCGGCTATCCCGATACGCTGGCCTACGTCGCCGGCGGTCTGGCGCCTGGCGATGACGTTTCGCGCGCGCACTATCTCCTCGGCATGTTGGGCCTCTCAGGCAGCGAGTCCATCGACGCGCTGTCGGGCGGGCAGGCGCGTCGTGCCGCTCTGGCGCGGGTGCTGGCGCCGCAACCCGACATTCTGCTGCTCGACGAGCCGACCAATCATCTCGATCTGCCCGCCATCGAATGGCTGGAAGGCGAGCTCAACGCCATGAGCGGTGCGCTGGTGCTCATCAGCCATGACCGCCGCTTTCTCGGAAATCTGTCGCGCGCCACTGTCTGGCTCGATCGCGGCAAGACCCAGCGTCTCGACCGCGGTTTTTCCGGTTACGAGGCGTGGCGCGATCAGCTCCTCGAAGAAGAAGAACGCGACCGCCAGAAACTGAACCGCAAGATCGTCGCCGAGGAGCATTGGGTCCGCTACGGCGTCACCGCGCGGCGCAAGCGCAATGTCCGCCGCATGGCCTTGCTCGGCGAGTTGCGTCGCGAGCGCCGCGAGGCCCGCCGCCAGCTCGGGCAGGTGAACTTTTCGGTCAGCGAGGCGGGCAACGCCGGCACCCGCGTGATCGAGGCGCGTAATATCTCGAAAAGCTACGGCGACAAGGCGGTTGTGGCCGATTTCTCGACCCGCATCTTAAGAGGCGACCGGATCGGCGTTATCGGTTCCAATGGCGCCGGTAAGACGACGTTGCTCAAGCTTTTGACGAAGCGGCTGGAGCCCGATTCGGGCGAGGTCATCCAGGGTACCAACATCGCGCTGGTAACCCTTGATCAGAGCCGCGCTTTGCTCGACGGCCAGGCCTCGCTCCGGGATGTTCTCACCGGCGGCCGCGGCGACCGCGTCGAAGTCGGCGGCCAGATGCGCCACGTCATGAGCTACATGCAGGATTTCCTCTTTCTGCCCGAGCAGGCCGGCACGCCGGTGGAAGTGCTGTCGGGCGGCGAACGCGCGCGCTTGCTGCTCGCCAAGGCGCTGGCCAAGCCGGGCAACTTGCTGGTGCTGGACGAACCGACCAACGATCTCGACTTGGAAACCCTCGATCTCCTCGAAGAGATGATCGACGAGTATCCCGGCACGGTTCTTCTGGTCAGCCATGACCGCGATTTTCTCGACCGCACCGTGACGGCGATCCTTTATGCCGAGGGCGACGGCCGTTTCACCGAATACGCCGGCGGCTATAGCGATATGGTGGCCCAGCGCGGCGGCGGCATCGAAGCCAAGCCCGAGAAAGAGAAAAAGGAAAAAGCCGCGCCGCGCGCCAAATCCGATGCGCCGCGCAAGAAGCTCTCGTTCAACGACAAGCACGCGCTCGAAAAGCTGCCCGGCCAGATCGACAAGCTGACCAAGGAAATCGAGAAGCTGCACGCCGAACTGGCCGATCCCGCGCTCTACGCCAAAGATCCGTCGCGCGTGACCAAACTGTCGGATCGCCTCACCGCCGCCGAAGCCGAACGCACGGCCGCCGAAGACCGCTGGCTGGAACTGGAAGCGCTGCGCGAAGAGATCGAGGGGAAGTAGCTCTTTCCTCCGCCATGGCCGGGCTTGACCCGGCCATCCAATGCCAGAGCGATTACCCGGGGCCGTTCCAGATTTCACCACCGCCTGGATGGCCGGGTCGAACGCCCGGCCATGACGAATAGTTAGGCGGCAGTCGCCAATTCACTCCGTGCCTGCCTGACAATCTGCGTTGCCGTCGACAAGAACAAACTCGCCATGATCGTCGCCACCGCGAGGTCGGCCCATTTGGTGCCGGTCACCGCCACCACGACCGCCGCGATCAGCACCGCGATATTGCCCAGCGCATCGTTGCGCGAGCACAGCCAGACCGAGCGGACATTGGCGTCGCCGTCGCGAAACCGCATCAGGAGCAGGGCGGCGGTCACGTTGGTCGCCAGTGCCATCACGCCGACCACGCCCATGGTGGTGGCTTCCGGCACGCCAGTGACGAAGCTGCGCCACAGCGCCGAGCCCAGCACGAACACGGCAAAGCCGCCGAGCACGACGCCTTTCAACTGCGCCGCTCGCGCCCGCCAAGCTACGCCATGGCCGATCACCGCCAGGCTGATGGCGTAGGTCGCGGTATCGCCGGCGAAGTCGAGCGCATCGGATTGCAGCGCCAGCGAGCCCGCCAGCCGTCCGGCCACGGTCTCGATCAGGAACATCGCGGCGTTGAGCGCCAGCACGATCCAGACCGTCCGCCGGAACGCAGGCGAGCCGGTTTCGACCGAGCGGCCGACGCTTTCGCAGCCGCAGGCATGGGAGGTTTCAGAGTGATGTTCGGCACGTTCATCGGGCGCGTGCTCGCCGCAGCAACTGGACATGCCGGCGTTGTGCATCCTACAGTCACTGTAGGAGCAAGCCCCCCAATGTCCGTAAAAACCGCAAAACCCGCCAAGGATCTCGCCATCGGCGATCTGGCCCGCGCGACCGGCGTCAAGATCACCACCATCCGTTTCTACGAGAGCATCGGTCTGATGCCCGAGCCGGCGCGCACCGAAGGCGGCCGCCGGGTCTATAGCGAGGCTCACCGCCGCCGCTTGAACTTCGTCCGCCATGCCCGCGATCTCGGCTTCGAGGTCGATGCCATCCGCGAGCTGCTGACCTTATCCGATCACCCCGAACAGTCCTGCGCCCGGGTCGACGCGCTCGCCAGCCAGCATCTCGCCGATGTCGAGGAGCGCATCGCCCGGCTCGAGCTGTTGCGTACCGAACTGACGCGCATGGTCAAAGCCTGCCGCCATGGCCGCGTCGGCGACTGCCGCATCCTGGATACGCTCGCCGACCATGCGCACTGCGCGACCGAGCATGGGGCTGTGAGGGATTAGCGCCGCACTCCCCAACACGTCATGGCCGGCCCCCGAGCCGGCCATCCAGTGCCCGAGCAAATACCAGCACCGTTCCAGAAATCACCACCGGCTGGATGGCCGGGTCGAACGCCCGGCCATGACGATGAAGGGTGATTGCCCGGCCACAACGAGTAGTTACTTCGTCCACTGTCCCAGCCAGCCCAGCACTTCGTCGTGCCACTGGACCGAGTTCTGGGGCTTCAGCACCCAGTGGTTCTCGTTCGGAAAGTACAAGAACTTCGACGGAATGCCGCGGCGCTGCAGGAGCGTGAAGGCACCGATGCCCTGGCTGTCGGGAATGCGATAATCGCGTCCGCCATGGACGATCAGCATCGGCTTCGACCAGTCCTTGACGTGGTTGAACGGATTGAACCGCTCGTAGTTCTCCGGCTTGTCGACGACCTCACCGCCTTTTTCCCATTCGTCAAACCAGAGTTCTTCGGTGGTGAATCCCATAGACCGTGCATCGACTTCGCCGTCGTGGCTCACAAAACACTTGAACGGTGCGTTCCAGTTGCCCGCGATCCAGTTGACCATGTAGCCGCCATACGACGCGCCCAGCGCACAGGCCTTATCACCGTCGAGGAATTTGTATTTGCCGAGCGCCGCGGCCCATCCCTTTTGCAGGTCTTCGAGCGGCCGGTCGCCCCAGTGCTGGCTGATCGCATCTGTGAAGGCTTGGCCGTAACCCGTTGATCCGTGGAAATCGATCATCACCGACGCATAGCCGGCGCCGGCATAGGTTTGCGGATTCCAGCGGTAATGGAAGTCGTTCGCCATCGAGCCTTGCGGCCCGCCGTGGATCAGGAACGCCACCGGATACTTTTTGCTGGGATCGAAGTTCGCCGGCTTAACCAAGTAGCCGTATACGGTTTCGCCGTTCCAGCCTTTGAACGAGAACTGCTCGGCCTTACCCATGTCGACGCCCTTCAGCGCCTCTTTGTTGACATCGGTAAGTTTGACCGCCTTGCCGCCGTACGGCGCCGCATAAAGCTGGGCCGGACCCGCGAGACTATCCTGGGCATAGACCAGACCGTTCGGCGAAACGTCGAACGCGCCGACATGGCCGTTGCCGGTCAGCGCCGTGACTTTGCCGCTCACCGGATCGATCGAGAATACTTTGTGCTGGCCGAGATCGTCGGAAGCCACCAGCAGCCGCTTGCCGTCGCGCGACCACGTCAGCCCTTCGGCCGAGCGGTCCCAGGCGGGCGCCACTTCTTTGGTTTCGCCGGTCGCCACATTGCGCAGCATGACGCCCATCCGGTCGGCTTCGAAGCCGGGACGCTTCATGGCGGTGTAGGCCAGCCACTTGCCGTCCGGCGAGAAGGCGGGCGCGGCGTCCCAGGCCTTGTTGGCCTCGGTCAGGTTCTCAGGCTTCTTGGAGCCGTCGAGCGGCACTGCGAAGAGGTCGAAATTGGTGCTCCAGGGTTCGGTCTTGCCCGCCACCCGCGCCGAGAACACCAGCGTGCCGTCGGGCGAAATCGCGAAGTCGCCGTCGCCGCCGAACGGCTTGGTCGGGGCATCGCCGTCGAAGCCCGGCATCAGCGCCACCGGTGCGCCTTCGGCTACGCCCGCGGCGTTCAGCTTCAGGGCATAGAGATGGTTGCGGGTGCCGTCGGCCCATTCGTCCCAATGGCGGATGAACAGCTTGTCGTAGACCTGGCCGGTGGTCTTGGCTTCGGCCTTGGCCTTCTTTTTCGCGACGGTGCAGGCGATGTCGGGGCACTCCGGATACACGGCTTGCGCGATCACCAGCGTCTTGCCGTCCGGCGCGATCCTGAAGGTGCCGACGTCGAGATCGGCATGGGTGACCTGGGTCGCGGTCTCGCCTTTTACGTCGGTCCTGAACACCTGGTCGCGGCCATCGTTGCGGCCGGAGATGAAATAGATCGAGTCGTCCGGCGCCCAGCGCCCGTTCGAGGCGCCGCCGTCCGACGCCTTCAGCCGCCGCGAGGCATGGCTCTTGAGGTCCACGATCCACAGCGCGTGGGCCGCCTTGTTGGCATCGTAGTCGACCGTTCGCAGGTCGTAGAGCGCATAACGCCCGTCCGGCGACACTTTGGGATCGTCGATACGGTCGAGCGTGGCCATCAGTTTGGCGGTGAAGGGAGCGGCGAGGGCGGGCGACAGCGAAGTCGCAGACAAGAAGGCCGCGGCAATGGCGGCGAGACAGCTACGGTGCATGGAAACCTTCGAATGGCGGACGTTGACGGCGGCGGACATTAGCGGCACAGGAAGTCCGGTGCGAGGGCCTTCACTGCAACGTGAGGCGCCAAGGAGACACATATGCGCGCGATGCGAATCTACAGCCGCCGGGTCTACCGCAACACGATCCTGTTCGGCGTCGGGCTGGTCGGGGCCGGCGTGGCGCTGCTGCTGGCAAACATTTTCCTCTTCACCGGCTTCGCGCCGCTGGTGCGCGCCATCGCCGGGATCGCGGATTTCTTCCTCTACTTCATCGGCGGCTCGTATTTGCTGGCCGGTTTCTACGGCTTGGCGAAACGGCGGTAATTGGGGGCAGAGTGGATTTTCCGATCTGTCGCGGAATCGCGAGACGGATTGCGCGGGAAAATCCACTCTGACCCCAATTAGCCGTCTCCCCGTGAAAAAAAAGGCGGCGCCCGTTGCAGAGCGCCGCCAAGGAATAGCCCAAAGGGGAGGAACCCCTAAGGCGCTGCCAAAGTAGGGGAAAACGCGATTTGACGCCTTTCAAATTCCGGTAATGAGGGCGGCGGTCGGGGCGTTTTCGCGCGCTAAATGGCTCTGACACCGGATAAAATCAGACAAATGTCGCAGGTCCTTGTTACCAATAACAATCTGGACGTGCGGACCGCTAACCGCCGGGCTTCGCGGGCGACCGATTCCTGCCCTTTGCGGCATTGGCTTTCACCGCCGCCCGGATCAGTGCGATCAGCGCCTTTTCGTTGATCGCATCGCCCTCGCGAAAGTCGATCGCGCGGCGGACGTTGCCGTCGAGGCTGGAGTTGAACAGATGCGCTGGATCGGGCAGCGATGCGCCTTTGGCGAAGGTCATCTTGACCACGGCCTTGTAGGTCTCGCCGGTGCAGAGGATGCCGTCATGCTCCCACACCGGCACGCCGCGCCACTTCCAGGTCTCGGCCACCTCCGGATCGGCGCGATGCACGATGTCCCTCAGCCGCGCCAGCATCTGCCCGCGCCAATCGCCGAGTTCCTTGATGCGCGCATCGATTTGTTCGGATGGTGTCATGGATTCCGTTAAATGGGGTCAGAGTGGATTTAATTTGTTCTACCGACGATCTGCAACTGGTCGTTAAATCCACTCTGACCCCATTTAGTGTTCGGTTGTGCACGGGCGCCCCTTCGGCACAACCGGGTGGCATTGTTCTATCGACAGGGTTTAATCACAGCAGGAAGCCAGTTCGGCGTCTCGTTGCGTATCTCCGGATAATTTTCGGGGAATTTCGGGGACACAATACATAATTCGCGATCACAGCAGATCCTGGATGCGAAAACCCATTCTCCTGTTTCCCTAACCACCCGCCCAGGCGACGAACGCAGCGCCGGCTTCGCGGATGACGGCCTCGCGATCGGCGGTGCTGGTATTGGGGGCGTTGTAGTAGGCCGCGATCAGCAGCGGAGCGCGTCCGGGCGGGCGCGTAATGACATAGTCGTTCGATTCATCGATGGCGTTCTCGCCAGCCCGGTTTCCAATCGACCAGTTTTGCGGCAAGGCCGCGCGCAGGCGTGCCGGTCCGCGCTTACAAGCGATCATGCCGGCTTCGAGGCGCGTCCGCGACGCGGGCGTCAGCACTTTTCCGAGGAGTATTTGGCGGGCCGATACGATGAGCGCGCGCGGCGAGGTGGTGTCGAGCGCTCCGTCATGTTGGTTTGCCGTCAGTTCGTAACGATCACAGCGCGTGACCGTGTCCCCGATGCTGCGCAAGAACTGGGTGAGGGCGGCGGGTCCGCCGGCGCTGCGCAACAGCAGGTTGGCGGCCGTGTTGTCGCTGTGCATCAGCATGGCCTGCAGCAGATCTTCCACCGTCATCCGCCCTTTGGCGACATTCGCCTCGGTCACGGACGAGGTGATGAGAAGATCCTGTTTGCTGTAGTCTATCTGACGCGCAAGGCTTTCCTTGCCGCTGTCGACCCGCGTCAGGACCAATGCCGCGAGCAGGCCCTTGAAGGTGCTGCACATCAAAAAACGTTCGTCGGCGCGATGGGCGATGGTCCGGTTCGAGCCGGTGTCGACGGCGAACACGCCCAGCCGTCCGCCATGCCGCTGCTCGATCGCGGCAATCGCCGGATCGTTCTCGGCCCATGCCGGGACGATCACCGATGTAACCGATAATCCAGCAATCACCGACCGGCGGGATAATCTCGTCATTCGCGCGCACCCAGCGTAGGGACCCGGATGACTCGTTTACCTGCGTTGTGCCCCTCAGGGAAGGATGCGACGTCAATGATTATTGATCCGTAATGTCGTCCTTCGCGAACGGCACGAAATCGCTGTGCCGGAAAACGCGGCCGCGCTTGATCGTCATCTCGACGGTTTTCAAGGCCGTCAGATCGGCCAGCGGATTCTTCGCCAGTACGATCATATTGGCGAGCTTGCCGGGTGCGAGGCTGCCCATGTCGCGTTCTTGTCCGGCCGCGCGGGCGCTGATCAGGGTGGCGGATTGCAGCACGGCGGCAAGCGGCATGTGCGCCTTCGTCGCCATATCGTCGAGTTCGTGAAAAAGATCCGGCCACGGATCATCCCACGGTGCGACCGCGTCGGTACCGGCGGAAATGGCGACACCGGCGCGCCATGCCTGTCCGGTGATGGCGCCGCCGGTCACGTCATCGCAGCCGCCAGGCGTGAGCGGGGGCGTCGCCGTGTTGTTGTTGGCGGGCGGCGGCATCGGCGTATAGGTCCAGATGGTGGCGTCGAAAATGGTGCCGCGCCGCTTCATCTCGGCGAACAGTTTGGCCAGCGCCGGATTGCGGCCGTCCTTGAACTGAGCGAGCGGAACGGGCGGCCGCTTTTCGGTGATGCGCGGCACATAAGGCGTTGCCTCGCGCGCCACCAGGCAGGCATGCGAGATGGCGTCGACGCCCGCCGCCACCACGTCCGACGGCCGCGCCGGAAACAGCGTCGCGTGCGCCCACACCAGCATGTGCTGGCGATGCGCTTCGGCGGTGATCTTCGCGGCGAGGTCGGCCGTCAGGTCGGCGTAGAGTTTGATCGCGGTGGCGCCGGTGCCGTGCGCTTCGGCGACCGCGAGATGCAGATCGGTCTCGGGTGTGACGGCGCGCATCCACGGCGCTGTGCCGTTGGTCCATCCGAGCGACGTCATGCCGGTACGCGGATCGCTAGCGAAGAAATCGGGACCGGCCATCAGCGCGGCGTAATAGACATCCGCGCCCGCACTTTCGCCGACGCGTGCCGCTCGGGTAATATCGGCCAGCGCCCGCAGATCGTCGGCCATGTCGCGCACTGCGGTGACGCCGCCGTATCGCGCCGCAGTATGGCGTCGGCCTGGCGCCGGTTGGGCGGGGTGGCGAGATGGACATGGGAGTCGATCAGTCCCGGCATCAGAAAACGTCCGGAAAGATCGATGGTTTGGGCTTTATCCGCTGCCAGCGTTCCGCTGGGTCCGATGTTGCGGATGCGCTCGCCGTCCACCAGCACATCGGTATCGGGCCGCGCCGCGGCGCCGTCGATCAAGGTGGCGTGACGGTACAGCACCAGCGTGCCGGGGGTGGGCGGGGCGAACGGTGTCGGCGTTCCCGCCGTGGCGGCGCACGCCAGCATCGCGCCAAGCAGTATGTGTAACTTACCCATCGGAACCCCGCCAAATGCCGTCAGCAGGCTAGGGCGGAGATCCCATCATCGACAAGGCGTCACGCAGCGTCGTTGGCGATCAGGCCCAGGCTTTGGCGGCGGACGAGGGAGGCGTAGTAGCCGCGCTGGCGCAAAAGCTCCGTGTGCGTCCCGACTTCGCCGATGCGGCCTTGTTGCAGCACCGGGATGCGGTCGGCATTGGTCACGGTGGCGAGGCGGTGGGCGATGACGAAGGTCGTGCGCCCTTGCATCAGCCGCTCGATCGCGGACTGCACCTGTTCCGGCCCGGCCCGGCCCGGCCCGCACCGCAAACGGCGCCGGTGCCTTCGCTCCTCTGCATCTTGAGCGGCATGCGGTGGAGCTTGCCGACGGCGGCTTCGAGCAGCGCGTATTGCAGTCCGATGCGGGTGCGCCAGGTCAGCCAGCCGTGCGGTGCGGTCCGCCAAGCGGCGCGTCAGCAATCCGATGGTCGCGGCGCGGTCAGTCATGAGCGATTTGTAACTGGCACATACAACCTCGCCGATCCGTAGGAACGCGTGTCGGACGCAATGTCGCTGGGAACCGGCGCCAGCCCCCGCGAGTTGCCCTTACATGCTGACGATCGATCTTTCCGGCCGGCGGGCCCTGGTGACGGGCGGCGACGGTGGCCTCGGCGCAGCGGTGTCGCGGGCGCTGGCGGCGTGCGGCGCCTGGGTCGGCATCGGCTGGCGCGGCGACCGGGCGCCGGCGGACCAACTGGCGGCCGAATTGCACAAAGCCGAAGGCCGTGCCGTCCCAATTCATCTGGAAGATGTGGCGGATCCGGAGTCGGTGGCGGCGGCGTTCGCCGAAGCCGATGCGGAACTCGGCGGCGTTGACATCCTGGTCAACAATGCCGGCATCGACGGCAAGCGCGCGCTGTGCGCCGAGAGCGATCCTGCCGCTTGGCGCCGCGTGATCGAGGTCGATCTCATCGGCCCGTATCATTGCGCCCGCGAGGCGGTGAAGCGGATGATCGCCCAGAAGCGCGGCGTGATCGTCAACGTCACCTCGGTGCACGAGGCCATCCCGTGGACCGGTTACTCGGCTTACACCGCGGCGAAGGCGGGATTGTCGATGTTCACCCGGACGCTGGCGCAGGAGACGGCGGAAAGCGGGGTGCGGGTGGTGTCGATCGCCCCGGGCGCGATCAAGACGCCGATCAACGCCGATGTCTGGCAGAATCCGGCGGGCAAGGCGGATCTGCTCGAGAAGATCCCGATGGACCGTATCGGCGAGCCGATGGATATCGGCCGGGTCATCGCGTTTCTGGCGAGCGATCTCGCCAGCTATGTCACCGGCACGACCATAGCGGTCGACGGCGGCATGCTGCTGTATCCCAGCTTCCGCGAGGGCGGGTAAAAGCCAAAAGCGAGGCGGGAAGCCCGCCTCGCTTGGCAAATCTTTGCTGTTGGCCGGAAATCAGCGCGTGAAGCGCTTCAGACCTTCGACGAAGCCGCCGAGTTCGGCCTTGGTGAACTTCTGGCTGATCCACTTTTCGTGTTCGTGGATCGCGGCCTTGGCCTGCGCCAGGACCTTCTTGCCCTTGGCGATGACATACAGCTCTTGGCGGCGGCCGTCTTCGGCCGAGCGCTTGCGCACGATCAGGCCGCGTTCTTCGAGACGGTCGACAATGGCCATCATCGAAGCGCGGTCCATGCCGAGCTCATTGGCGAGCGCGATCTGCGACACCGCCGGATTGGCTTCGATCAGCCACAGAACGCTGGTCTGCTTCTGCGTGAGATCGAGCTTTTCCATGGCAGCTTCGAACTGCCGGCGGATGGCGACATAGGCCATGCGGACTTGGTAGCCGATGTTGTCATCGAGCTTGTTGTGTTTGAGGGCGGGCTTTTCATTCGTCTGGGCGGACGCAGACTTGCGCTCGCGCCGGGTCGAGGTGTGTTCCATAAGCATATTGGAGAGAATTCCTGCTGCGGTACTTATCGCTGGGGCAATCGTACTCGATAGCTCTAAAAGGTGGCAACGGCGTCACGTTCGTACGCAATGCTTTATAACGCGACATAACGAACCGGTCCTACGCGACATATTCGGCCATTCGGATAATCCCTACACTATCAGCGTGCATTTATTCTGTCGGCATTGCTTACCGCTGGCGAACGCCGCAGGTGGGGACACAAACGATACGACAGCGATCATCGCGTGCGTGCAATAAGCATGCGATTGCAACTTGTTAAAAATTGTGACCGCTTCGGGCGCGCACCGCTAACCTGCTATGCAGAAAAGGAAAATCCGCCGCGGGCCGGCGGCGGATTCCCATGTTTGCAAGATTATTTCTGATCTTTTTTACCGCTTTTCGGCGTGTCTTTCTGACCTTCGACACGCTCTTTCGGCGGTGGTTCTGACTGCTTCTGAAGGGCCCGTTCGATGACATCCCGGCCGCCTTCGGCGGGTTGATCGTGTTGGTTTGCGATGGGCATGGTGCGTCCTCCTGTCGTTCGTCATCAAAACCGCTGCGACGGCGAACCGTTCCGAGTCTCACCCTGATGACGCTTGCCAGGTGCTGCGAGATTCGATGAGTCCCGGACGGAAAAGCGGACTCGCATTGGCAAGAGGTATC
>JAHFQC010000047.1:0-24615 GCA_023259375.1 Alphaproteobacteria bacterium | reverse complement strand
GCGAGAGTTGTGTAGGCGCCGGATCCCATCCGATTTGAACGGGTAAGGTATCATCGATGGTACCTGTTACAGACGGAGTGCTCGTCAGCGACAGCGATCGATCGGCAAATTTGATCACTTCGATCGATGACAACGTATCGTTGATCCCGCTGCCGGTCAGGGTTGCAGCGCCGCTTATGCGTTTCGTAATGCTATAGCTCGATGCCTTGCCGGACAGGATCAGCGTGTCGGTTCCGGATCCCCCGTTGATGAGATCAGTACCGGTGGAGGCGTAAAAGATGTCATTGCCGCTGCCGCCGCTGAGATTGTCGTTGCCGGTACCGCCACGGATCGTATCGGCGCCCGCACCGCCGATGACGGTGTCGCCGTAGTTGTTGCAGGTGACCGATGTGCCGCCCGACGTGCAAACCAGTTTGTTGATCGTGGTATCATAGGCGATCGCGATATTTTTGGTCAGTCCCGCGGCGTTCGAATAGGTGCCAGGATTGAGATTGATCGCAGCCGATCCGGAAAAGCCCGACAGATCGAGCGTGTTGTTGCCGCCTTTGTCCCAAAGTGTCACCACCGGCTTGGTGTTCTGGGTGAAATCGAAGAATGGTCTGAGCGCGCCGGTAATGTTGGTATGAAAGCCGAACACTTCGCCGCCGTCGAGCGGCGTGGTGGTGGCGACGCCGTAGAGCCGCTGGATGGCGAGAATGTCGAGCGGCATCCAGGTTGTCGGCTGATGTCCGCCCCAGTTGACGCCTTTGATCGGCGCCTGTGAGGAATATTTCGAGGTAGTGTTGGGATCGATGTACGACATCACCGAGTACAATTTGGTGTCGTAGGCGCTGTATTGCTGGGTCATGGTGTTGACGGCGCCATTGTAGGGACCGGCGTGACCGAGGCCGAGCGCGTGACCTTCCTCATGCAGCAGGTTTTCGATGGTGAAGCCGCCCTGGCTCGCCAGCCCCGTAATCGGACCGAACGAGGTGCCGGTGGTGTCGATGTTGACGGCTCCGCGATACACGGTGCCGAGGATTTTCCCGCCCGTCTTTCCGGCGTTGGGCGTCGGCATATACATGGCAGAGGTGTAGGACCCGCCGTCGTTGCTGCGGCGAAAGCTGATCTTGGCCTTTGTCGCATCGGTGGTCTGGACGAATTTGATGTTGGCCACGGCCGACCATAGCGCGAGGCCTGCCGCGAACCATTTCTGCTCGGTCGCGCTCCAGTGCGATGCGGGATCGAAATAGTAGGCGACGGTGCCGCCGGAGGTTCCGGCTGCGGTGCCGCCCCATTTGCGGGCCGTGGTCCACGAACTCGAATAGGTTGCCGGGGTGTTCAGGTTCCAGCCGTAATAGCTGTTTTTGGCCAGAGTGCCGTTGCTGGCGACGCTTGCAAGAAACGCAACTTCGTCTTGCATGGTCGGAGTGACCGCCATTCCCTCTTCCTCGTTTTGAAGTGATCGGCTGCGCGGGCGGGACTTTGGCGAAGGGTTTTTGCAATGTCGCGAAGCAATGCAGGCGGTCACACACTTCTCACGGTGTCTGAAAATGTGCACAGACCTCGTGCGACGAAATGGCTTGAGGGCGCGACACGGGCAGGGCAGCCATCACTGGGAATCGCTGGACAAAATCGCGCTCCCGTCTGTAAATCCGCCGGTCGATTTAGCTGGGCATCTCTATGAGCACGTATTCCGGTCGCGCGATCCTGAACGGTCAGGCGCCTGAGAACGAAACCGTTACCGTAAAGGGCTGGGTCCGCACGCGGCGCGATTCAAAGGCGGGTATTTCCTTCCTGCAGGTTTCCGATGGGTCTTGTTTTCATCCCGTTCAGGTCGTGGTTCCCAACACGCTGACAAACTACGCCGATGAAGTGTTGAAACTCACCGCCGGTTGTGCCGTGGAAGCGTCGGGCAAGATCGTGCCGTCGCCGGCCAAGGGCCAGCCGTTCGAGATGCAGGCCGAGAGCGTGACGGTGGTCGGCTGGGTGGAAGACCCGGACCATTATCCGATCCAGCCCAAGCCGCATTCGGTCGAGTATCTGCGCGAGGTGGCCCATCTGCGCCCCCGCACCAACATCATCGGCGCCTCGGCCCGTGTCCGTCACGCTTTGGCGCAGGCGATCCACGGCTTCTTCAACCAGGAAGGCTTCGTCTGGGTCAACACGCCGATCATCACCGCGTCGGACTGCGAAGGCGCCGGCGAGATGTTCCGCGTTTCGACGCTCGACCTCGCCAATCTGCCCCGTACGGACGAAGGCAAGATCGACTTCTCGAAGGACTTCTTCGGCAAGGAAGCGTTCCTGACCGTGTCGGGCCAGCTCAATGTCGAGACCTACTGCATGGCCTTGTCGAAGGTCTACACCTTCGGCCCGACGTTCCGCGCCGAGAATTCCAACACCTCGCGCCATCTCGCCGAGTTCTGGATGGTTGAGCCGGAAATCGCCTTCGCCAGCCTCAAGGAAGATGCGGCGCTCGCCGAAGCCCTGCTCAAGCACGTTTTCAAGACGCTGCTCGGCGAGCGCGCCGACGATCTCGAATTCTTCGACATGCGGGTGGAGAAGGGCCTGGTCAAAAAGCTCGAAGGCATCGTCAATTCCGAGTTCGTCCGCATGGACTACACCGAAGCGGTCGACATCCTCGGCAAGTGCGGCGCCAAGTTCGAATACCCGGTGAGCTGGGGCACCGATCTGCAGTCGGAGCACGAGCGCTATCTGACCGAGAAGCACGTCGGCAAACCGGTGATCCTGATGAACTACCCGAAGGCGATCAAAGCCTTCTACATGCGCTGCAACGACGACGGCAAAACCGTCGCGGCGATGGACGTGCTGGCGCCCGGCATCGGCGAAATCATCGGCGGCAGCCAGCGCGAAGAGCGTCTCGACGTGCTCGATGCCCGCATCGAAGAGACCGGCATGAGCAAGGAGTCGTACGACTGGTATCGCGACCTGCGCCGCTACGGCACGGTCCCGCACGCCGGTTTCGGCCTCGGCTTCGAACGCACCCTGATCTACGCGACCGGCCTCGCCAACGTCCGCGACGCCATCCCGTTCCCGCGTACCCCGGGGAATGCAAGGTACTGACACCCTCACTCGTCATGGCCGGGCTTGCTCGCCACGGCGTAGCCGTAGCGAAGCCGGGACCCGGCCATCCAGTGCCGAAGCAAATTCCGGCGCTGCTCCAGATTTCACCACCGCCTGGATGGCCGGCTCAACGGGCCGGCCATGACGGAATGGGGTGAACTTAAGCAAACGCCTTCTCGTAAATCGCCACCGTCTCCTCGAACGACAGCGTGTAGCGGTCGAGTTCGAACAGGCCGCCCATCGTTTCGCGGGCGTTCTTGGCCAGCGCCGGCAGTTCGGCTCGCGTGATGCCGTAATCGGACATCTTCAGGTTCTCCATGCCGCAGGCCTTGATCATCTTCTCCAGTGCGGTGAGGAACGCCGCGGCGCGCTTGTCTTTCGGCAAGGCGTCAACGTCTTCGCCCATCGCCTTGGCCATGGCTTCATAAAGCTCGCCCGGAATCTTGCCGTGGAAGAAGCCGAAATAGGCGCGGCTCAGCATGATCAGTCCGGCGCCGTGTTCGAGTTTGGGATGCATCGCGCTCATCGCGTGTTCGAGCGAATGCTCGGACGTACAGCACGACGCTGTCTCGACCAGCCCCGACAGCGTATTGGCGAGCGCGACATTCGCCCGGGCTTCCTTGTTGGAGCCGTCCTTCACCGCGACCGGCAGCCATTGGGCAAGCAGCGCAATGCTCTTGAGCGCAAACAGATCGCTCATCGGATTGGCGATGGTCGCAATGAAGCCTTCGGCGGCGTGGAAGAACGCGTCAAAACCCTGATAGGCGGTCAGCGCCCGCGGCACGCTCATCATCAGATCGGGATCGACGATCGACAGATACGGGAAGGTGTATTTGTTGCCGAAGCCGATCTTCTCCTCGGTGTCTTCCTTGGTGATCACGGTCCACGGATCGGCCTCGGTGCCGGTACCCGCGGTGGTCGTGATCGCGATGATCGGCAGCGCGCCTTCGGTCACCGGCTTTTCGCCGCCGCTGCCGCCCGCAATGTAGTCCCAGTAATCGCCCGGATTCTTCGCCATCACGGCAATGCTTTTGGCCGCGTCGATGCTGCTGCCGCCGCCCAAACCGACGACGAAATCGCAATGCTGCGCCCGCGCGACCGCGGCCGCTTCCATCACGCTCGACTTGGTCGGATTGGGCTGGATCTTGTCATAGACCACCGTCGCGGCGCCGTTCTGGTGCAACAGCCCCTCGACGCGTTCGAGGTACCCCAGCTTGCGCATCGAGGTGCCCGCCGAAATGACCACCAGCGCCTTCTTGCCGGGCAGCGGCACGCGCCCGAGTTCGTCCAGGGCGCCCGCGCCGAAGAAGATGTTGGTGGGCATGAAGAAGTTGAAGGTCATGGTCAGACTCCGGAAAAATCAGTCGCGACAGGGTTGTGTCGCAGGTCGTATCCTAGCGCCCGCCGAAGGGGCGGGAATGTGCGGTACTGCCGCTAGTATAAATCAGACATTTTGTTGCCGCACTGGGGAGGCCACGCTAGGCTTCGACAAAAGTGGCGTTTCAGGGAGAGAAGCTGTGGGCAATACGAGAGGCTTCGGACGGCGTACATTCTTAAGTGGTGCGGCGCTGGCCCCGCTGGCGGTTTCGGCGGAAGCCCGCGGCAAACACATTGTCGTGAAGCGTCCGCCCTTGAACCTCGCGCTGATGGCCGCCGTCGCCACGTCGTGCGCCACCAGCAACGCCGAACGCTCCAGCATCAACAGCGGCTATGGTCCCACCAACTCGGCGGACGGTACGCACGATGCGCTGCGCTACTGGGAGCCGGAAGGGACGCAGTGGGTGGAATACACCTGGACCAAACCGGTGACGCTCGACAGCGTCGATGTCTATTGGCACATCGCGGGCAGTTGGCTCTATGCGCCCAAGAGCTATCGCGTGTCGTATTGGACCGGCTCCGCGTTCGAACCGGTGAGCGGTGCCACCGGGCTCGGCATTGCTGCGGATCAGTTCAACACCACCACCTTCAAGCCGGTGAAGACCGTTCGCCTGCGCCTCGAAATCGAGCCGGACGGCACCAAGAATTTCGCGCTGCTGCAATGGAAAGCCTATGGCCGCCCCATCGCGCTGCTGCCGCGCGTCGACGCGGGATTGGACCGCACCCTGATAGCGGGTGGCGAGACCTATCTCCTCGGCACCGTCCGCGCGCTTGGCGAACAGCCGGCGCTGTTGTGGCGCAAGACCGCCGGTCCGGGCGAAGTGAAAATCGCCGACGATGATGCCGCCCAGACCTCCGCCACCGCGACCGTTCCCGGCAACTACACGCTGGAGCTTGCCGCGCGCGGCCCGGTGACGTCGTCGCTGGCGTTGAAGGTCGAAGCGCCGCCGCCCGACGAGCGGCTCGATGTTGTCTACACCACGCCCTATGCGATCACGAGCCCGTTTTGGAAGGCGCGCACCAAGGCGCTCATCGTCAACTGGATTCCGTATTGCGTAGCGCAATGCGAGCGCACCGATCTGACGGTCGGCGAGGGCGGTCTCGACAATTTCATCGAAGCCGCAAAAGCCCTCAAGGGCGAACCGCACGGCAAGCACAAAGGCTTCGTGTTCTCGAATGCCTGGGTGCATCAGACCGTCGAAAGCATGTGCATCGCGCTAATGGTAGATGCGCAAGGCGATCTCGAAATCCTGGCGGCGCAGGCCGCGATGCGCACCACGCTGGAAAAGTGGATTCCGATCATCCTCGCCGCCCAGCATCCCGACGGCTATCTGCAGACCGCCTACACGTTGGCGGATCGCAAGGACTGGCCCGAACGCTGGTCGCCCGAGCAGCGCGGCAATCACGAAGGCTACGTCTCCGGCTATTTCATCGAGAGCGCGATCAATCACTACACGCTGACCGGCGGCAAGGATTTGCGCCTCTACAACGCCGCCAAGAAGCTCGCCGATTGCTGGGCCGCCAATATCGGGCCGGGCAAGAAGCCGTGGTTCGACGGCCATCAGGAAATGGAGCAGGCGCTGGTGCGCTTCGGCCGTTTCGTCAACGACATGGAAGGCCACGGCAAGGGTGACGCGTACATTGCGCTGGCCAAGTTCCTGCTTGAATCGCGTCAGGGCGGCTCGGAATACGACCAGAGCCATCTGCCGCCGCAGCAGCAATACGAAGCTGTCGGCCACGCCGTGCGCGCGATGTATTTCTATTCCGGCATGTCGGACATTGCGGCCGAGACCGGCGATCGCGGCTATCAGAGCGCCGTGGCGTCGTTGCGCGACGATCTGGTCAACCGCAAATACTATGTCACCGGCGGCGTCGGTTCGGGCGATACGTCGGAAGGCTTCGGCGACGATTACTCGCTCAAGAACGATGCCTATTGCGAAAGCTGTTCGAGCTGCGGCCTGATCTTCTTCCAGTACAAGCTGAACCTGTCGTATCACGACGCGCGTTACGCCGATCTCTATGAAGAGACGATGTACAACGCGCTGCTCGGTTCGGTCGACCTCGAAGGCAAGGCCTTCACCTACACCAATCCGCTCGAGGATCGCGCCCCGCGTTATCACTGGCATTCGTGCCCGTGCTGCGTCGGCAATATTCCGCGCACGCTGTTGATGGTGCCGACCTGGGCTTATGCCAAGGGCAAGGACGGAATTTACGTCAACCTGTTCGTCGGCTCGAAGATCGATGTCGGCGACATCGCCGGCACGCGTGTCGAGATGGTGCAGGAGACCAATTATCCGTGGGAAGGCGCTGTGGCGATCACCGTCAATCCGGCTGAGGCGAAGGAATTCGCCGTCCGCGTCCGCGTGCCCAATCGCGCCACCAGCACGCTCTACGCCGCCACGCCCGCGATCGGCGGCCTGAAAAGCCTGTCCGTCAACGGCGTCGCCGTGCCGGTGACGCTCGAGAACGGTTATGCCGTGATCCGCCGCCGCTGGCAGAAGGGCGATAAGATTGCGCTCGAGCTGCCGCTTGGCGTCCAGACGGTGAAGGCCGACGACCGCATCGCGGCGACGCGCGGCAAGTTCGCAATCCGCCGCGGCCCG
This sequence comes from Alphaproteobacteria bacterium, assembly GCA_023259375.1. GTDB lineage: Bacteria > Pseudomonadota > Alphaproteobacteria > Micropepsales > Micropepsaceae > Rhizomicrobium. The sequence continues at coordinate 17,572 of JAHFQC010000047.1, read as the reverse complement.
CTGGTCTACAATGTCGAAACCGCCGACCAGCCGCGCATCGATCTCGCCATGGCGAACGCCGCGCTGACCGAAACCTGGCGCCCCGATCTCCTCGGCGGCGTCGTCGCGGTCAAAGGTCAGTGGACGGACGGTTCGCCCTTGCTCGCGATCCCCAACTACGCCCGCATGAACCGCGCCGGCCCCGCCGGTGAGCATCCGATCGAACACAACCACGGCCCGGTGCTGAGCCAGGTGTGGATCAAGGCATAGCTGCCATCCCGGATGCGCCACGGTGCCGTCTGACACGTTGGCGCGATCCGCACTAGCGGATCTCCGAATGCTTGATGTCCTTCGTTCGCGCGGGAAGGTCCAGCACCATGCCGTCCTGTCCCAACTTCCAGGCATCCGGCGAGCGAACACTATTGAGCCCGCGGGTGACGACGGCCCGGGTGAGAGCGTTGTCCGGCGGCAGCGGGCCGATGTGATTGAAGACAAGAAGCTGGACGTGGGCCGCGTTGGCTTCTGCGGCGGCATCTTGGAGCGTCGCATGATAGGCCGATATTTGCGAAATTACTTTGGCAAGCTCGCGATCCCCGGCGTTCGCGAGCGCCTTCGCCAGAATGCGGCGTTCGTCATCGCTTTGCCCTTCATGGATCAGGAGATCGGCATTCATCGCATGGCGAACGAGGTTCGGCCATTTGATGGTGTCGCCTGAAATCACGACGGAGCGGCCCTTGTAATCGAAGCGGTATCCTACCGCCGGATAGACCGGCTCATGATTGACCTGAAAGGCGGTTATCTTGAGCCCGTTGTCGTCGATGATTGTCGCATCCGCCATGTGCATCTTGCGTTGCGTGTCACTGGCGAGCCCAAACGGACGAGCAACGAGAGCGGCACCGCTCGTCGGCAATCCATGCAGCGCGGTGCGATAGTCTTCGTCATCGCGATAGGCCTGGTTGAAACCAGCGACGACATCTTGCACGCCATCGGGACCGTAAACGGGAAGCGGTACGGATCGCCCGGCCGCCCAGCTCAGCATATTGATCTCACCGAGATCGCCGATGTGATCGGAATGGAAGTGCGTCAGCAGAATCGCCGTGATGCGGTTCATGGAGAAACGCCAGAGATTGAGATTGTTCGCCGATCCCGGCCCGGTATCCACGATGAAGATGCGCGATCCGGCGATGACTGCGGTACAGGCTTTGGCCCGATCTTTGGAAGGAGGCGGCGCCGAGGTGCCGCAGAGTATGACGCGAATGCCGTCTTCGTTCGCCGCCAATGGCGCAACGGCTTTGAGTTGTCGCGATATGCCTTTGAATAGAAGCCAGTCCTGGAATGCCGGGCGGGACCATGTCCAAGCGCCCGCCGCCAGGACGAGCAGAAGCGCGGCGATGCCGATCCAGATCTTTTTCATGATGCTTCAGTCTTCCTGCGCGCAGCGGTCATTTCGCCGGGTCGTGGAGAAACAGCGATACGGCTGTGCTTGCGATCAGCTCGGCAAAGTCTTCCGGAGCGATATCGGGGGCTAGCCGGTTGATCAGAGCGGGGACCGCCTTTTGCCAGCTCAAGCTGTTGATCAATATCGAGAAGAACGGAGCCGGGTACTTGGCTTTGACGACGCCCGCTTTTATGGCCGCGGTAATCAGAGGCAACAACGTCGTGTAGAGCGGAAGCACGAACTCTTGGACCAACCGTTCCGCGCGCGCCAAATCTTCCGATGCACTCTGGGTCAAGAATAATCGGACTTCAGGATGCGTCGCATTGAACTTTGCGCCGGCGAAGATCACCTGAGTGAGCCGCTCCTTTACGGTGCCGTCCCCGGATGCAATCTGTTCGAGAAGCGCGATCAGCGCCCGGCCTTGGAGGGCGACGGACTCGACGCAGGCGTTCCACAATCCTTCTTTGCTGCCGAAGCAGACGAGGGCGAGGCTGGCATTTACGCCTGCCGCTTTTGCGATCGTTCGCAGATCGGAGCGCCTGAATCCGAATTCGGCAAAGGAGGCTGTGGCGGCGTGCAGGAGCGCGTCTTTTCCGCTTGGCTCTCCGCTTGGCCGCCGGCCGCGTTTAGGTGTTTTGCTTGCTTTTTTGGTGCGCATTCTCGCCTCGAACAACGGGTCCGGCTTACGGCAGTGGCGGGAAGGGTGGAGCCGAGGCATTCCGGGTTTCGTCGCCGTGTGGAATGCGATGAGGGGTCAAACGATACGACGCAAGGATCGCTTTCTGGCGCGGATTGAGGCTTACCACCAAGGCCTGCAGAGACGGCAGTTCCGCCTTCACTTCTTCGTGCCGCTGACGCAGCATTTTCTCCTCGTACTTGACCGCATCGACAAGCATGTCGGGGCCCATGGGCGGCGGCGTGCAGTCGATGGACTTGGCGGCGTTCAGTTTCACGGCCTTCCAGCGCTCGAATAGCGTCTTCTGCTGGGCCGTCAGGTTCATTCTGGTGTCGAGATTGTTGATCTCGATGACGATGCGTGCCGTTTGGCTGCCGCACGTCTCTGATGCGAAGCGTTGCATGTCGGCCGGACGCGGCGGGGGCGGCAGTGGAGGAAATTGGCTTTGCGCCAATGCCGGATAGACCGGCAACAGAAACGCCGCAAGCAGGGCCGCTTGGAAGCAACGTGTCATGGGATTACTCCGGTACCAGATGAAGGTTGCAAGGCGTGTTTGCACTTGCCCAACGAAGTGTGCCATCGGGCAGATGCGGAAAGATTGTCTGTTTCGAGGGTGTCACCATAAAATAAACAGATGTTGATATATTGGCGAGCGCTGTTGTTGTCAATCGCACCAGCCCGTCTCTGTTTTCACAAGACTGTTGAAGTCTGTTTGAGGATGGCGCCGTCGCACCGCGTCCGGCACTGATCACGGTATGCACTAGCTGTCATCCCGGACGCGCCACGGCGCTTTCACCGCTTGGCACGTCGGCGCGATCCGAGAACCACTCGGAAATCTGGCAGGTGTCGAAGTAGGTCCCGGCTCAGCGCTCCGCTTCGCTGCGCTTGGCCGGGATGACAGTTGGGTGTGCCACGGCGTACCTACTGGAGCGCGGGATGGTGCGTCCCTGCCTTTAGGTGGACAAAACGGACTGCATCACGAATTACGTAAGACAAATTGCGCAAGTCCAATGTATCTCCAACCTCGTTGAAGCCGAGGACATGACCGATAGCTATTCCGGGCTTGTCTGCCGGAATTTTCTCATCGCTGCTTCTGACGTGTTTGAAATGATGAGCAATTACGTCCACTAGCTTAAAATCCAGGCTTTCTTTGCACCATCTTTGCCTGAGGGTGGCGGCCTTTTCTCCTGTTTGCTCTGCAATGCGATCTACCGAATGGAAAATTGCGACCGAAGTGAGGAATGCCAAACGGACGTCGGGCTTCGCGTCAAATTCGTCGAAGGTAGGATCAACGATCAATTCCAAATATCGCTTCAGCGTATTCATGGCGTACCGTGATCTCCTTTGCTCTGTGGATACTAGCTAAAACTGTTAAAACCAGATACCTCGCCACGTCGGGTATAGGTAATTCGGAAATACCGTCCCTCTCATCTCTTGCCGACCTTGCAGCAATTTTCGCCTTCACCAATTCCGTTCATGTACATGAACGGATGCATCTGCATCGCGCTATGAATAGCGCAGCGTTTGTCGCACCGTCTTGAATTGTTAGCACCGCACACCCACGTCAGGTGCGGTGTTTGACAATGGAGGACGGCTTTCGGCTTCGGCCTAAAAGATCTGTGCAAATACAGGAAATGCGCGCCCGCACGCGCTGCAACAGACGGAACCCCCGCGAGGATGCATAAGTCCGGCCGCCCAAGGGGCACTGGCCGCGTCGCAAGGCGGATCGGTTTTGGTGAGCACTCCGCAGAATGAGACCAATGCGCCTGTCGATCGCCGCCTGACAACGGCCTCCGGAGGCGGCGGCGGGCTTGAGGCTGAAGGCGGAATTTTGCGATTCCGCCTTTGGTATATTAAGCGCTTCGCCGAAAAGTGGCTTTCCGGTTTTCGGATCACGAAGCGCGACCATCAAAAAACAGCGCTTCGCCGAAAAGTGGCTTCCCGGTTTTCGGACCACGAAGCGCGACAATAGAAGACCCTAGTAAAACACCACCGTCCGCCGGCCATTCACCAGGATCCTGTGTTCGGCGTGCCATTGCACCGCTCTTGCGAGAACCTTGTTCTCGATATCGCGGCCGACCGCGGCCATTTCGTCGCCGGTCATCGCGTGGGTGGCGCGTTCGACCGCCTGTTCGATGATCGGGCCTTCGTCGAGGTCGCTCGTCACATAATGTGCGGTGGCGCCGATCAGTTTCACGCCGCGGTCATGCGCCTGATGATAGGGGCGGGCGCCCTTGAAGCTCGGCAGGAAGGAGTGATGGATGTTGATGATCTGCCCCGGCATGGCGTCGGCAATCGCGGGCGACAGAATTTGCATGTAGCGCGCCAGCACCACAAGATCGATGCGCTCCTCGGCGATGATTTCGGCCAGCGTTTTTTCCTGCGCCTTGCGGTTATCGGCATTGACCGGCAGATAGCGGAACGGAATGCCGGAGGCGGCGGCGACGTCGGCAAAGTCGCGGTGATTGGAGACGATCACCGGAATCTCGATCGGCAGCGCGCCGATGCGGTGGCGGTAGAGCAGGTCGACCAGGCAATGGCCGAGCTTGGACACCATCAGCAGGGTGCGGGTCTTCACCGCGCTGTCGTGGATCGCGGCGGTCATGTCGAACTCGCGCGTGATCGGCGCAAAGCCTTCGCGGATCGCAGCACCGCTGGCGCCGGTCTCGGAGGCGAACGAGATGCGCAGGAAGAAGCGGCCGTTGTCCTTGTCGCCGTACTGGGCGCTGTCGATGATGTTGCAACCGCTATCGAACAGATAACGCGTAACGGTAGAGACGATCCCGCGCCGGTCGGGGCAGGAGACGGTTAAGACAAAGCTGTTTTCGCTCATCGGACGGCCAGTTTCTTTCTGCTGACCGTCCTCTTACGCAATTTGGTGCCGCTCGGAAAGAGGACCGGATGTCTAACCTTTCAAACCGGCGCGATGGGCGGCCAGAAGTGCCAGCGAAGCCCAGTCTTTCTCCGACCAGCCCTTGGCCATGGCCTCGACGAAATGGTCGTGCACCACGCTGGCGAGCGGCAGCGACGCTTCCAGCTCTTTGGCGGCGGCGAGCGTCAAACCGGCGTCCTTGTAGCCGAGGCTGAGCTTGAACCCGGCCTTGTCGTAGGCTTCGTCGCCGATGATCTTGCCGTAGATCTGATAGACCGGCGCCGAGAAATTGGCCGTCGTCATGACGTCGAAAAACACCTTCGGATCGACGCCGCCTTTCTTGAGCAGCGCCGCCGCTTCGCCCATGGTTTCGATCGCCGAGGCGATCATGAAATTGCCGGTAATCTTGAACAAATTCGCTTGCGCCGGTTCGGTGCCGACGACCGCGTATTTGGCGCCGATGGCTTTCAGGATCGGCTCGACCTTGGCAATCGCGTCTGGCGCGCCCGCGGCGACGACCGTCAGTTTGCCCGCCGCGGCGGCATCGGGTCTGCCGAACACCGGTGCTGCGACATAGCCGAGCCCGTGGTAGGCGTGCGCCGCCGCCGTCTCGCGCGCAAACGCCACCGAGACCGTCGCCATGTTGACGTGGACGAGCCCCTTGGCGGCGCGATCCAGCAACACGCTGTCGAGGCCGACTTCGTGCACCGCCGCGTCGTTGGCTAGCATCGAGAACAGGGCGTCGGCCTGCAGCGCGTCTTCCGGTTTGTCGGCCGGTGTCGCGCCCAGGGCGGCGAGGGCTTCTACCGGTGCGGGACTGCGGTTCCAGGCGATCACGCCATGGCCCGCCTTGAGGATATTTGCGGCAATTCCTTGACCCATGCCGCCCAAACCGATGAATCCGACCCGCATGACAACCTCCTGCTCGACGCTATGATCAGATGCTATATAAGGCGCCCATGACCGATTTGAAGCCTTCCGATCCGTCCCTCGATCCCGAAAGCTGGGAGGAGGTGCGCACGCTCGGCCACCGCATGCTGGACGACACGCTGGATTACATCGCGGACATCCGCGAGCGTCCGGTGTGGCAGCCGATCCCGGATACGGCGCGCGCCTGCTTTCGCGCCGACCTGCCGGAAGAGCCCGGCGATCTCGCAGCGGCTTATGACGAATACACCCGTAGCGTCGTTCCTTACGCGGCGGGGAATGTTCATCCCGGTTTCATGGGCTGGGTGCAGGGCGGCGGTACCGCGGTTGGCATGCTGGCGGAAATGCTGGCGGGCGGCTTGAACGCCAATCTCGGCGGCCGCGATCACATGCCCGTGGAAGTCGAGCGCCAGATCGTCGATTGGGTTCGCCAGATCTTCGAATTTCCCGAAGGCGCCTCGGGCCTGTTCGTGACCGGCTCGTCGCTGGCGAATTTCATCGGTGTGCTGGTGTCCCGCACGGCGGCGCTCGGCCCATCGGTGCGCAAGGCCGGATTGGATGGCGCCAAGCTGCGGGCTTATGCCAGTGCGGCGGCGCATCGCTGCATTCCGCTGGCGATGGATATGTCGGGCATGGGCTCCGACGCCGTGCGGCCGATCCCAGTCGATGCCGAAGGCCGCATGGATATGGCGAAACTCGCCGAAGCTGTGGCGCGCGATCGCGCTGCTGGACTGCAGCCGTTCATGGTGGTCGGCACCGCGGGCACGGTCGACACCGGTTCGATCGACGATCTCGATGCCATTGCCGATTTCTGCAAGGCCGAAGGATTGCGCTTCCATATCGACGGCGCCTTCGGCGCGTTGGCGGTGCTGTCGCCGCAATTGAAGCCGCTGGTGAAAGGGATCGAGCGGGCGGATTCCATTGCCTTCGATTTCCACAAATGGGGGCAGGTGCCCTACGACGCCGGTTTCGTGCTGGTGCGCGACGGTCAACTCCATCGCGACACCTTCGCCAGCCCCGCCGCGTATCTGCGCACCCAAGCCAAAGGTCTCGCCGCGGGCGCGCCGTGGTTCTCCGACTACGGCCCCGATCTGTCGCGCGGTTTCCGCGCGCTCAAGACGTGGTTCACCCTGAAGACCTTCGGTCTCAAGCGTATCGGCCGGGCCATCGAGCATTCCTGCGAACTGGCGCGCCATCTCGAAGCCCGGGTTCGCGCCGAGCCGAAGCTGGAGCTGTTGGCGCCGGCGCGGCTCAACATCGTCTGCTTCCGCTATCGCACTTCCGATGCGGCGAACGCGAAGATCGTTGTTGACCTGCACGAGTCCGGCGTCGCCGCACCGTCGACCACCACGGTGAACGGCAAGCTCGCGATCCGCGCCGCGTTCGTCAATCACCGCACCCAAATCCGCGATGTCGATGCCCTGGTCGACGGCGTGCTCAAGCTCGGCGCTGCTGCACAATAGCGCGATCGTCGTCGCCGACCTGCTCCTGGCGCCGCCGCGGCAGGGCTTCGGGATATTCCTCCCTGAGCCACGCCAGCACCTTTTCGCGGATTTCGCAGCGCAGGTCGAAGGCCTTGCCGGCATCGCTGGCGGTGGCCAATATGCGCAATTGCATGGTGAATTCGTTGACGTCGGTCACCGCAACATTGACGACATTGCCGTCCCACAGCTTTGACGCCTTGGTGATCTCCTGAACCCTATCGCGGATCAGCCCGACATCGGCCAGATAATCGAGGTTCAGCATCACCGTGCCGATCAGTTGCGACGACTGCCGCGTCCAGTTCTGGAACGGGTTGGTCATCATGTAGGAGATCGGCACGATCAGCCGCCGCCAATCCCAGCAGCGGATGACGACATACGTGGAATTGATCTCCTCGATCCAGCCCCATTCGCCGTTGACGATCACGACATCGTCGATGCGGAACGGCTGGGTAATGGCGAGCTGCACGCCTGCGACGAGGTTCTCCAGCAGCGGCTTGGCCGCGAAGCCGACCGCGATACCGGCGATGCCCGCCGAGGCGAACAGCGACACGCCGAACTGGCGCACCGCATCGAACGTCATCAGCGCAAAGCCGACCGTGACGACACCGATCACCACATCGACGGTCCGCTTCAACAGATGCATCTGGGTGATGGCCTTGCGGGCCAGCAGATTGTCGGTGGTGTCGGAATGGAACTTCGCCATATAGCGGTTGATGGCGAGGTCCGAAGCGACGATCGCGATCCATCCCATCAGGATGATGAAGGCGGCGAACAGCACGCGCTCAATGATCAGGTTGGTGCCGCGATCGAGGGGCAAGGCCGGTGTCACCAATCCGGCGACCAGAACTGTGAGGGCAAACTGCGCCAGTCCGCCGGCGTGGGTCAGCACGGTATGGGATAGCGTGTGGTCGCTCGGCAGGATGCGGCGGACCAGTTTGCGGATCAGCCCGAGCAGCAGCGCGGTGACGATGGCGATGCCCACCAGGGCCGTCACGGCGACCAGCCAATCGGGCGCCCAGTTCGGGATGAACGAATAGTGTGCCCTCATGCGGCGGCTCTCGCCGGAACCGCGCCCGTAAGGGCCTCAAGGAACCCGTCGCAATAGGCGCGCGCCGACAGCGACTTCAGCTTCTCGAACAGGCGGCCGTGGCGGAGTTTGCGCTCGTCCAGGCTCATGGCAAGGCCGTCATGCATGGCTTCGGCGATCTCGTCGGGGTCGTGCGGATTCACGATCAAGGCCTCCTCGAAGTAGTTCGCCACGCCCGCAAAGCGCGACAGGATCAGCGCGCCGGGATCGGCGGGGTCCTGAGCGGCAACGTATTCATGCGCCACCAGGTTCATTCCGTCCCTGAGCGGCGTCACCACGCCGATGCGCGCAATGCGATAGAAACCGGCCAGTGTCGAGCGCGCCAAACTCTGGCTCATATAGCGCAATGGAACCCAATCGAAGGCGCCATGACGCCCGTTGATGTCGCCCGCCATGCGATTGAGCTGGGGCCGCAGCGCGGCATATTCCGACACGTCTTCGCGCGACGGCGCCGCGATCTGCAGGAAACTGACGCTGTTCTTGTGTTCGGGGAACCGCGTCAATAGGCGATTGAAAGCCTCGAACCGATTGGGCAGGCCTTTGGAATAGTCCAGCCGATCGGCGCCGATCATCAACTGGCGCCCGACGAGGCTTTCCACCAGCCGCCGCGTATTGCGCCCCCGGACGGCCCGTGCGGCAATCGACTGGAAACTCTGCGTATCGATGCCGATCGGCGTCACGATCGAGCGGACACTTCGTTCGGCGGCAATGGTTCCCTCGCTATCGACCGGGAGCCTCAGGATGCGTTTCACGCAGTCGAGAAAATCATCGCGGTGTTCCGCCGTCTGGAACCCTACGACATCGAACGAACACAGGTCGTTCAGCAACTCTTCGCCGCGCGGCAGCGCCGCATAGAGGCTGGAAGGCACAAACGGGATGTGCAGGAAGAATCCGATGGCGTTGGTGACGCCAGCCTTGCGCAGCTCGCTCGCCAGCGGGATGAGGTGATAGTCATGCACCCAGACGAGATCGTCGGGCCGCAGAAGCGGCGCCAGCGCCCGGGCGAAAAGCCGGTTCACCTCGCGATACCCTTCCAGATGCTCGCGGCGGAACTCCATCAATCCGAGGCGGAAGTGCAGCAGCGGCCATAGGGTGCCGTTGGCGAAACCGACATAGAAGTTCTGATAGGCATCGCGGCTGAGATCGATGGTGGCGATATCGATGCCATCGTCGTGCGCAATCGTCGCCTGTTCGGTGGCGTTGTCGGCGAGACGGCCGCTCCAGCCGAACCACAGCGTGCCCGGCTCGATGGCGTCCTTGAGGGCCACGGCCAAGCCGCCTGCGTTGGCGCCTTTCCCAGGCGTGCGATTGGAGACGATCACGAGGCGTGCCACAGGCGTTCCTCCCCAGTGGTGCCCGCGTGGGCGAGGGTTTCAGAAGGGGAACGCCTGAAAAAAGCGTCAGGTTCCCGGAATAGATTCCGTCGCGACGTTTTTCAGCCAACGACGAACGTTCGCGGTGTCGTTGCCGAAATCGCGGCCCACGTGCAAGCCGAGCCCGCCGGCCTCTCGCGCCGCGGCGAATCCATCCTCATCGGTCACGTCGTCGCCCACGAACACCGGCACGCGGCCGCGAAACGGTGCGGTCTCGAGGAGCCGGCGGATGGCGGTTCCTTTGTCGGCGCCCCGCGGCCGGATTTCGAACGCCATGCGGGCGGGCAGCACTTCGAAAGCGGGATCCTCTGCCACAATCCGCGTCACCAGCGCCCGCACCTCGGCCTCGCGCTCCGGCGCCAGCCGGTAATGAACCGCGACGCTGGCATGCTTCTCGCCCACCAGGACGCCGGTCCAGTCCTTCGTCTCCGCCCGCAGATGCTCGCGCCATGTGAGCGGCACGCTGCGCGGCACGCAGGTCTGAAGCGTACCGTCGGGGAGCCGCAGGATGGCGCCATGCTCGGCGGCCGCGGGCAGGCGCAGCGGTGCCATGAGCTGGTCGATGACTTCCAGCGCGCGTCCGCTCACCAGCGCCAGCGCGCCGCCGAGCCGGTCTGATACCGCCTGCAGCAAACCGGGCAGATCGGGCGGGACGACGACATCTTGCGGCCGCGGCGCGATATCGATCAGCGTACCGTCGATATCGAGAAACAAGGCCCAGTTGCGCTGCGGTGTGAGTGTCTGGTTCATATCAGTCCCTGTGCCCTGGGAATGCGCCGGGCAGGCGGGCAGTTCCCGCTCCGGCTTGAAGACCACAGGCGTCGCATGGAAGAATCCCCGCGTCGATTCGCATAAGCACATGAGCAGCAATTTCCAAACCCTGGACGTGGCCCGTTTCCTTTCGGAAACGCCGCACAAAGTCCTTGAGCAGATCCAGACGCCGCTGTTTCTCACCCAGGCGGCGCTGGTTGTGTTCGGCGGCCTTTGCGCGTGGTGGATGGCCCGGCTGGCGCGCGGACCGCTGGTTCGTTTCGCCGGCAAGCTGCCGCGTTCGTGGGCGGCAACCTTCCTGCACCGGGCGGAGTACATCTCATTCCCGCTGCACTGGCTCGTCATTCTCTGGATCGGAGCGCTGACTGGTCTGGCGCTCGATCTCAAGCTGCCGCTGCTCGATGCCGCCATCGATCTGGTGACGGCCTGGATCGTCATCCGGCTGCTGTCGTTCACGGTGAAGAGCCACGCGATGTCGGTGGCGATCGCTGTCGCCGCCTTTTTGATTGCCGCCCTCAGCATTCTCGATCTCTATCACCCGCTGGTGAGCTGGCTTGGGCGGGTCGAGGTCTACAACACCAAGCAGACCCACATCACGTTGCTGGTCGCGATCCACGCGCTGATCGTTCTTGCCATACTGCTGTGGCTGACGCAGTTCCTCTACCGCTTCCTGCAACGGCGTATCGAGCAGGCGCCGTCCTTGACGCCGTCGCTGCAGGTGTTGCTCAGTCAGCTTCTCAAGATTTTCCTGCCCGCCATCGCCGTGATGATCGCGCTGCAGACGGTCGGCGTCGATCTCACCACGCTGACGGTGGCCTTCGGCGCCGTCGGCCTCGGCATCGGACTCGGCCTGCAGAAGGCCGTGTCGAACCTCGTGTCCGGCATGACACTGATCATCTCGAAGTCGATCAAGCCTGGCGACATCCTGAAGTACAAGGACACTTACGGCTGGGTCACCAACATGAGCGCGCGCTACGTCACCATACGCACGCTCGGCGGCATCGAACATCTCATCCCCAACGACTATTTCATCGAGAACGGGGTCGAGAACTGGAGCTATTCCGACGCCTCGGTGTCGCTGTCGCTTTCGGTCGGGATTTCCTACGACAACGATCCGCATCAGGCACTGCAAATCTGCCGCGAAGCCGCCGCGTCGGTGAGCCGCGTAAAGAAAACGCCGGCGCCGACCGCCGTGATCAAGGAATTCGGCGACAGTTCGATCAATATCGATGTGTTCTTCTGGATCGACGACCCGCGGCTCGGCACATCGAACGTGAAGAGCGAGGTCATGCTCGCCATCTGGGACCGCTTCAAGGCCGCGGGAATCTCGATCCCTTATCCGCAGCGCGACGTGCGGATCGTCTCCGAAAAACAGTAGGCGCGCTGCGAACTACTTCTTCACATGCTCCAGCGGATTGGCGTTTTTAAGATCGCCGCCGAGACGGGAGATGTTGATATAGCCGAGAGGGATATTGAACCGGTTCCAGACATCCGTCTTTGGCGGGTTGTGGCGGAAATAGACCGGCAGCCAGTCGTATTCGCCCTTGGATAGCTCGACTTGCGGTGCACCGGCCCGCTTCGCCATCCAATCGCTATCCTTTCCGGCGGCAGCGCAGAACACGACCAGTTTCTCGAGCTTGGCCGAATGCTCGTCGAGAATGCTCTCCAGCATCACCAGCGGCGCGACGGAGAACAGGTGGTAGTGCAGAGCCCGGGAGCCGCGTTTCATTTCGAGGGGCAATGTGCCGTCGTCTGCAATGTCGGCCTCGGCGGCGCGAAAGACCTTGCGGCTCCACCCGATGTCCGCGGCATTGCCGGTCACCGCACCGGTGGCGCCGACCGCAAGACCTTCCCAGTAATAGTGATTGTTCTTGGTGCCTTTGTAGGCATCGGAGTGTTTGCGCACGCCGTCGGCGAGCGCGAGCAGCCAGGTGTCGATTGCCGCGCGCTGATCGCTTGTGGCCGCGTCGCGCACTTTCGCATAGCTGAGCGCCAGCCCGGCGAGCAGCCATTTGCGCTCATAATGCGCCTGTTCCTTTTCGATCTTGCCGAGCATGGCGTCGCCTTCGGCCCAGCCGACCAGCCATCGCAAGGTGCATTCCTTGTCGCCGTCGCTGGCTGACTTCGCCACCCCGCGCAGGAACGTCTCCAGCGGCGCTACCGCCGCTTCGTAAGCCGCGTGCCGCACCGGATCGATATGCGAGTAGACCGGCGGATCGTCGTAATAGCTGTCGGCGATGATGTTTCGTTGCGCCGGTGGCGGCGCGGGACAGTCGGCAAGGGCCGCTGCGGCGGTTACTGCAAAACCGGCAAGAAGCCAGATCTTCAACACAGTTCCCCCCAAATGTCGTCGGGGCGGACCGGTCAGTCCGCCCCGCTAGCCGCTATTTATGCCATTCCATCCCAAGTTGATCAAACAGGAAGCTCAGCATGTCGGTCTGCTCGGCGATGCGGTCGCTGAGCGAGGAGCCGATGCCGTGACCGGCGTGCATGTTGGTACGCAGCAGGATCGGCAGCCCGGACGACGTGGCCGCCTGCAGCGCCGCCGTGAATTTGCGCGAATGCAACGGGTTGACGCGGCCGTCGGTGGCGCCGGTGGTCATCAACACCGCCGGATAGGCTGTCTTGGCGACGACATGGTGATAGGGCGAATAGGCATAGAGCGCTTTGAACTGCTCCGGGTTCTTCACCGTACCGAACTCGGTGGTGTTGAACGAACCGTTGGGGTCAAGCTCCACCCGCACCATGTCGTAGATGCCGACCGAGGACACCACGGCGTGCGCCAGAGCCGGATGCTGGGTGATCTCGGCACCCATCAACAGGCCGCCGTTCGAGCCGCCCATCAGCGCCAGCTTGGCGTGCGAGGTGTACTTGTTGTCGATCAGATACTGGCCGGCGGCATAGAAGTCGTCGAATACGTTCTGCTTTTTGGTCAGCATCCCGTCCTGATGCCATTTCTCGCCGTATTCGGCGCCGCCGCGGATATTGGCGATCACATAGATGCCGCCCGCGTTGAGCCACAGCCGCCGGAAGGCGCCGAGGAAGTTCGGATTTTGGCTGACGCCGTAACCACCATAGCCGTAGAGCAGGGTGGGATTGCTGCCGTCGAGCTTGGTGCCTTTCTTCATGACGATATTGAGCGGGACCTTGGTGCCGTCTTTCGAGGTGGCGAACACGCGCGTCACGGTGGCGTCGTCGAACGTCACCGGCGATATCACCTTGAGTGCGGTTTCCTCGACCTTGCCGGTCTTCGGATTCCAGGAGTCGTAGAAATACGGCCTCAGATAGGTCGTGACGCCGAACAGGATGCGCCCGTCCGCCAGTTCCACGACTTCATGATTGGCCGCGATGTCCGGCAGCGGCAGTTTGCCTTCCGCCTTGCCGTCGAATGTGAAGATGCGGACCTGATTGGGGCCGCCGACGATATCGGTCACGAACAGCCGGTCTTTGGACAACGTAAGACCGCTTTCATTGCTGGTCTGGATCGCGACATCGGTTTGCGGCACCAGCACCTTCGCGGTCGCAAATCCGTCGGGCGCGATCTTGTCGAGCTTCACCACAAAGCCGTTGGATGCACCCTTGCGCGACACGCCATAGACCGCGCCATCCGGCCCGAAGGCGGCATAGACGATCTCGTCCTCGTGCCGGCCGATGCGGACAGAGCGCTTGCCTTGCGCCAGCACGTAATGCGCCCAGATGCCGCCGTCGCCTTTCTGAACGCGCGCCAGCACGGTCGGAAGGTTCTGCTCGTTGTCGAGGAAGATTTCCGAAACGCGTTCGAGCCCGTCCTTGCTGCTCAGCACCAGTTCGTCTTTGGCCGCATCGCTGCCAATGACGTGGAAATAGACCTGCATGTTGAAATGCTGGTCGGCTTCGGGCGCCTCGGGGCCGGGATAGCGCGTGTACCAGAATCCTTTGCCGTCCTGCGTCCAGGCGAGACTGCCGCCCGCGGTCGGATACTGGACGCGCGGGATCGGTGTCTCGATTTCCTTGCCTGTGGCGACGTCGAACACATGCAGCGTGCCATCCTCGCTGCCGTCCTTGGACAGCGACACGGCGATCTTGCTGCCGTCATGCGACGGCACGTACCAGTCGACCGCGATATGACCGGTGGAGTCGAGCGCGTTGGGATCGAGCACCACCTTTTTTGTCGCCGGATCGGCGGCCGCATTCAGCGTGACGATCACCGGCTGCTGCAGCCGCGGATCGGAATAGGTCGCGAACACGACAGACCCGCGCGGCTTGAGATCGAAGAACGCAGGTGAAGTGGCCGAGACCAGCCGCATCAATTCATCCGAAACGGACCGCTGGCTCTTGAGCCCATCGAGATAGGCACGGGCGCGTTTGTTCTGCGCTTCGCTCCATGCTTGTACTTTCGGATCTGACCAATTCTCCAACCAGCGATAGGGATCGGCGACGGTTACGCCTTGTACGACATCGCTTGTCGGTTCGGCTGGCGTTGCAGGCGGTGGTGGAATTGTCGCGGCCAGCGCGGCAGTCGTCAGCGCCACGAATGTGGCGACACGTACAATAGCGTTCATTTTGCTCCCCAACGTTCAGCCCGAAATGCGGTGCTATGAAGAAACCGCAGATGTGTGCGTCAACCCAAACAGAGGTCGGGCCCTCCGTAAAGACCCGAATTGATGTACAAAGGCAAAGCTGCGAATTCGCGTGCATGCAATCCGCCGACCGCGGCAACAACAACGGACGACAACACGCGTATCTGGAGGCAGTAATGTTGCAAGAGTCTGGGCAAGAGCGAAAGCAAAATGCCACCCAGCCCGAGGATATCGAAGGGCTGAAGGGACTCATCGCGAAGTTGCGGTGGGCCGGGATGGACAAGGACGCCGAAAAGCTCTGCCACGAGCTAGAGGCGAGGGCGCCGGCCGACTGCCTGGTGCCGGGTCCGCTCGAAACGGACTGAGACGCGTCGGACCACGGTCCGATCTTCAAAAAGCGGGGCGTGCTCGAGGGCGCGCGCCGCTTTTGGTGTTTCTACAGGCATGAATTACGGCTTGAATCCGCCCATTTTCGTTGAAATCTGCGGCGCTATTTGTAATAACTCTAATATACGGAGTCGCGGCCTCCTTTTGCCGCCGTTGGAACTCGACTGGAGATTATCATGACGATTCAACTTCCCGATCTGCCGTACGCCAAAGACGCGTTGGCCCCCCACATCAGCGCCAAGACGCTGGAGTTCCATCACGACAAGCACCACGCCGCCTACGTCACCAACGCCAACAAGATGATCGCCGGTACCGATCTCGAGAAGGCTTCGCTTGAGGACATCGTGAAGGCAGCGGCCGCCGATCCGTCCAAGAAGGCGCTGTTCAACAATGCCGGGCAGGTGTGGAACCACAACTTCCTCTGGAATTCGATGAAGCCCAATGGCGGCGGCAAGCCGACCGGCGACATCGCATCGCGCATCGAGAAGGACTTCGGCGGCTACGAGACGTTCGTCGAGAAGTTCTCCGCCGCGGCGGTTGGGCAGTTCGGTTCGGGCTGGGCCTGGCTGGTGCTCGATGGCGGCAAGCTCGCGATCCTCGGGACCGCCAATGCTGACACCCCGCTGGTGCACGGCCAGACGCCGCTCCTCACCGCCGACGTCTGGGAGCATGCCTATTATCTCGACTACCAGAACCGCCGTCCGGACTACGTCAAGACGTTCCTCGAGCATCTGGTCAATTGGGAGTTCGCCAACGCCAATCTCGGCAACGCGAAATAACGGGAACCTTTCGGGCCCTCGCGAGTTACGGTTGGCGCTGTTCTCGCGGGGGCTCGATGACTTCTGACGTGCTGATCGTCGGCGCGGGGCCGACGGGACTTGCGGCGGGATTATTTCTCGCCGCGCGTGGACTTTCGTGCCGCATCATCGACAAGGCCGCCGCGCCCACCACAATCTCGCGCGCGCAGCTCATCAATCCCCGCACCCTTGAGCTTCTCGACGATATCGGCTGCGCCGCAGCGTTGGTCGCCGAGGCGCGCACCATTCACGGCGTCGCGTTCTATCACCACTGGGAGAGCGCCGGCGCTCTGGACTTCGGCGACGTTCATCCCCGTTTCAAGATGAGCGTGCTGCCGCAGACGCGAACTGAAGCGATCCTCGCGGCCGCGCTGGCGGAAAAAGGCATCGTGCCGGAACGCCGTCTCGAATTCGAGAAGTGCACCCAGGATGAGACCGGCGTCGACGCCGTGCTGCTGCATCCCGGCCGCCAGCGCGAGACCGTGCGGGCGTCGCTCGTATTCGGCGCCGACGGCGCCCATAGTGCCGTGCGCAAAAATATGGGCGTCGCTTTTATCGGCTCGGATTTCCCCGAGGAATGGCCGCTTTACGACATCCACCTGCACAACTGCCCGCTGGATCCCGAACTGGCGCATATCTGTTTTGTCGACGGCGGACTGGTCTTCCTGATGTGCATCCGCGAGGGCGTGTGGCGGCTATTCGGTGATGTGCCGGGCCTTCTCGGCCGGTTGCCGCCGGGTACGCGCGCCGGCGAGCCGGTTTGGCAATCCGCGTTCCATATCGCTCACCGCTTGGCCGAGCGTGAAGTCGACGGCCGTGTCGTGATCGGCGGCGACGCGGCGCACATTCATTCGCCGGTGGCAGCGCGCGGCATGAATCTCGGCATTGAGGACGCCTACGTCTTCAGCGCCTGTGCCGCCGACATGCTGAAGGGCGAAACGGAACGTCTTGCCGATTACGGCCGTGTGCGCCAGGCGGCCCATCGCCAAGTGGTGAGCGAGGTCGAGCGGTTGACCCAGCTCGCCCGCGGGCGTCCGAGCGTGATCGGCATTTTCCGCCAGATGTTCGTGCCGTTCATGACGGTGTATCCCCCGGCCGCGCGGGCGGTGAAGAACCTCGTCACCGGTCTCGACCACAACGTCGATCTGACCTGAAGCGTCAGTTTGTTTTACAAACAATTGTACGCGCCGGCCCAAGTCGTTGAAAATCCTTACTGGCATGC
>JAHFQC010000122.1 GCA_023259375.1 Alphaproteobacteria bacterium | reverse complement strand
GGCCATGAACATGCTGGCCATGGCCGAGCGCCGGCGCGGACCGCCGGTCCAACCCTCCGGCAGCAGTGCCGCCAGATTGCTCCAGTCGGGGATCTTGCCCAACAGCCGTTCCAGCCGCTCGCGCGCCTGATCGATCAGCATCACCGGCGAGGCCTTGAGCTGATAGTTCTTGCCACGCATTTTCTTGACCCGCTCGCCGGCATAGGCCGAGAGCAGATCGTACATGGTGTCCTTGTAGGTCTTCAGCTTCACGACATTGACCGGCTCGGGCATGCCGCGGGCGAAGACTTCGCGTCCCAGCCGGTCGCCGGCCATCAGCCGGGCCGCCGCTTCGCGCATCTGGTCGAGGCGCTGCAACCGCCAGCGCAACCGCATCGCGAGGTCGTCGGGCGACAGCTCGCCTTCCTTCTGTTCCGGTTGCGGCAGGATCAGGCGCGACTTGAGATAGGCCAGCCACGCCGCCATCACCAGATAGTCAGCGGCCAGTTCCAGGTTCATCCGCTTGGCCTGCTCGATGAACTCGAGGTACTGGTCGGCCAGCTTCAGGATCGAGATCTTGGCGAGGTCGACCTTCTGGGTCCGCGCCAGCGACAACAGGACGTCGAGAGGGCCTTCGAACCCGTCGAGGGATACGACCAGCTTCTCGTCATCGGCGGCGGGGGGCAGCTCGATGCTCTCAAAAGTGTCGGCCAGTTCTTCGCTCATGCCACCAGCAACTCTTTGAGCCGCGCCTCGGCGGCAATACGATCGAATTCGACAGGCGCACGCAGGTGGCCGAGGGCCGTTTCCGCGCGCTTCAGCCACTCGCCCTCGAGCAGCTTGGCCTCCGTGGCCACGTCCTTCATCTCGTCCATGCCGCCGTTGCAGTGAAGCACGACATCGCAGCCTGCGAACAGCGCCGCTTTGGCGCGGGCGGAAAGCGGCCCGGAAAGCGCCTGCATGGACAGATCGTCAGTCATCAGGAGCCCTTGGTAACCAATTTCGCCGCGAATCACTTCGTGAACGACTCGCGGACTCAGGGTGGCCGGACGGTTCGGATCGATCGCCTCATAGACCACATGGGCAGTCATGGCCATGGGACAATGGGCCAGGCTGCGGAAAGTCACGAAATCGGCTGCGGATAACTGCTCCCGGGAGGCGGAAACCCGCGGCAGGCTCAAATGGGTGTCGCATTCCGACCGGCCGTGGCCGGGGGCGTGCTTCATGACCGGGAGGACTCCGCCCTCCATCAGCCCGTCCATGACCGCCCGGCCGAGGGCGATCACCACGGTCGGATCGGTCGAAAACGCCCGGTCGCCAATCACATCGTGGGCGCCCGGCACCGGCACATCGAGCACCGGCAGGCAGTCGACGTTCACCCCGATCTCGGTCAGATCGTCCGCAATCAACCTTGCGTTGAGGTAAGCAGCCTCGGCCGCCATATTGGGGCGCTCGCTATGAAGCGTCCCGAACACGCTTTGCGGCGGACGGGCCGACCACTCCGGCGGCCTGAGGCGGGCCACCCGGCCGCCTTCCTGATCGATCAGGACCGGGGCCGTCGCATCGCCGACCGTCTCGCGCAAAGAGTCCGTCAGCGCGCGGACTTGCTCGCGGTTCTTCACGTTCCGTCCGAACAGGATAAAGCCCCACGGCTGGACGTCGCGGAAGAAATCCCGTTCACCCGGTTCGAGAACTGGCCCCGAACAGCCGAAAATCACCCGGTGACGCATCGGCTATTTCGCCAAGAAACAGGAACCGCCCTGAGCCTTCAGGCGATCGCACACAGCGGCCGCCGCATCCTTGTCGGCAAACGAGGCGATGCGCAGCCGGTACCAAGTGCCCTTGTCACCCAGATCCACTTTCTGAACATCCGGCCCGAAGCCGTTGAGAAGCGCGGCATGTTTGGACTGGTAGGCCTTCCAAGCGGTGCGCGCTTCGGCGTCCGATTTGAACGCGCCGACCTGCAACAGGTAGCTGCCCGAGGCCACTGGCTTGGCCGGTGTGTCCACTGGCTTCATGGTAGCGGGCTTGAGCGGCGCTGGAGCCGCAGCGGTCTTCGTGGGTGCAGGTGCAGTGGCTGCAGGCGCCGTCGCGGGATGGGTCCCGCCGAGCTGGGCCGGCGGCTTGGTCGCGACTTGCGGCTTTGCCGGTTCGTCAGTTGCCGGCTGGGTATAGGGCTTGGCGGCAGCGACCTGCTGTTGCGGCTGCGGCTTGGGCGTCGCAAACGGGGTGAACGCCTTGGGCGCAGCCTGCGGCGCCGGCGGCAGCTGCATCGCCGTCTTGGGTCCGGCAAAGGGCGGCGGAGGTGGCGGGGTAGCCGGCGCGGCGGACTGCGGCGCCGGAGTCTGGGCCGGCTGCGGTGCCGGTTGGGCCTGTGTCGGAGCGACGGCCGGCGGTTGGGCGGCGGGTGCCGGGGCGGCAGTCTTCGCCCCCTCCTCGTCCGGTCCGGCCGACTGCTGGTAGACCTTGAGGCCGCTGTCGTCGGTTTTGGTCGTGGCGGCGATCCGCACCGGGCCGTCGCTGCGGCCGCGGGCAACGCCCTGGTTATAGGCAAGCCAGACCACGCCGCCGAACGCGGCCAGCACCAGAATGGCGATAATGATCACGACCGGAAGATGCGAGCTCTCGTTGTCGTCATCATCGCTGCCGCCGTCATAGTCATGCCCGTCCCGGTCGTCATCCCGGTCCCGACTGGTGCGGTCGAAATTCGCCATAGGCTTGCTCCGAATCTCAAGGTCCCGAAGCTAGCACCCCGGCAAGGCCGAATCACGACGTGGTAAACCCCAGGGTCCGGCTAAAGCCGCACGTCCTTGTGGAAAATGCGGCCATATTCCTGAATGGCATAGCCGTCGGTCATGCCGGCAATGTAGTCGCGTACCACACCCATGGTGGCGGCATCGCCCGGGGCGCCGCAGGCCGCAGTCCAGTCGGGCGGCAGCAGCTTCGGATTCCCCGCCAGCGCGGCAAACAATTCGGCGATCAGGGCCTTGGCCCGGTTGCGCGTGGCGATGACCCGCTCGTGCCGGTACATATGGACGAACAGGAAGTCCTTGAGCGCCTGAGCATCCGCGGCCATGCCATCCGAGAACGACGCCAGCGCCCTGCCCGCGCCCCGCACCTCGACCGCCGAAGCGGGTTTGGCCACCGCCAGGCGCGCCTGGGTCTCGGTCAGAAGATCGGCCACCAGATCGCCGATCAGCCGGCTGACCAGTTCGCCAATGAAGCGGCTGGGCTCAAGTTCGCCGTACCGCTCCACGATTTGCTTCGCCCGCGGCCCGGCAAACGGCGCGGCCAGCAGCTCGTCGAGCGAGAACAGCCCGGCGCGAAGGCCGTCATCGATGTCGTGGGTGAGATAGGCGATGTCGTCCGACAAGGCCGCGACTTGCGCCTCCAGCCCCGGCCACGACGTCAGTTCAAGCGGCCAGCGGGCATCGAACCGCGCGATCGGCTCCGGCACCCGCCCGGTCAGCGGCCCGTTATGCTTGACTAGCCCTTCCAGCGTCTCCCAGGTCAGGTTCAGGCCATCGAAACGGGCGTAGCGGTGCTCCAGCTTGGCCACCAGCCGCAGCGCGTGGGCGTTGTGATCGAACCCGCCGATGCTTTCCGTTGCGGCATGCAGCGCTTCTTCGCCGGTATGGCCGAACGGGGTGTGGCCGAGGTCGTGCGCCAGCGCCACGGCTTCCGCTAGGTCCTCTTCGAGTGCCAATACCCTCGAGGCCGAGCGCGCGATCTGCGCCACCTCCAGCGAATGGGTCATGCGGGTGCGGTAGTAGTCGCCTTCGTGCTCGACGAAGACTTGCGTCTTGTGCTTCAGGCGGCGGAAGGCGGTGGAATGCAGGATGCGGTCGCGGTCGCGCTGATAACAGGTGCGAGTCGCACTTTCGTACTCAGGAAACAGCCGGCCGCGGCTGTCCTCCGGAAGCGTGGCATAGGCCGCGCGCCCCGGCGGGTGAAATACCGGCCCCAACCGCCCGGCAGGTTCGCTTGCATCGGCCATTTCATTACCTAAGTAAGACTCGCTATGATTACTCCATGTCCGACATGATCGAAACCGCTCCCGTCTCCGTCACCGCCCGCGCCGCCAAGCAGATCGCCAAGATCGTTGCCGCCGAGGGCTCGCCCAAAATGCTCCGCCTGTCGGTCTCCGGCGGCGGCTGTTCCGGGTTCCAGTACCATTTCGACCTTGAGGACAAAGCCGCCGACGACGACCTCGTGATCGAGCGCGACGGCATCAAGGTGCTGGTGGATTCGATGTCGCTCGAGTTCCTCGACGGCGCGGAACTCGATTACGTCGACGAACTGATCGGCGCCGCCTTCAAGGTCAACAACCCCAACGCCAAAAGCTCCTGCGGCTGCGGCACGAGTTTTTCGGTTTAAGTGGTTCCCACACTTTGCGACAAAGGTAGCTGTTTTGTCATGAAGCCGGCTTAAGTGCCGGTCGTTTCCTGAGCGTGGTACTCCCGTAAGGAACCCGCCTGGAACCATGATGGTGACAGCGTTTCGCGACCGCATTCCTGCGCTTGCACTGGTGACACTGCTGCATATCGCGGCGGTCATCGCGTTCCTCAACGCGCTCATCATCGAGCGGGAACCGCAGAAGCGGAAAACCGAGGAACACGAGACCCAGATCACCCTGGCGCCCGCGCCGCTGCCACCGCGCCAGATCCCGCGCCAACGCCGCCAGCCCGCCGCGGGCGGTTCCAATGCCATCACCGCGCCGTATTTTAATCCGTATACGTATAAATTGCCCTCTGGCTCCGGCACCGAAGGTTCCGGCAACGGCATTGCACTGGCACTCTCCGCCTGCGATCCCGGCCGCTACGACCTTGCCTCGCGCGAAGTCCGCGCCGTTTGCGACCGGATTGGACTGGCGATGAGAAGCGATCCCGGCCGGTTCGGCTTTACGTCCGATGTTTCCGATCCCCAGCACTGGCACCGCGAACTGGCGCGCCGCGAAGCCCCCTATCTGGCACCATGCATGTCGCCGACGGGTTTCGACGTCCTCCACACGCTGTCGTGCCTCTACGAGAATGTCTTCATCGGCTACAAGCCCGAACACCGCCGACGCTATTCGGAGTAGCGACGCTGGTGTAAACTCCCGCCCGCGGGAGGGGGCTCATGCGCAAAATGTGGCTGAGGCCGGTTCTGACGGCGGTGCTGTTTCCCGTCGTGCTCGTCGGCGCGATATGGGGCTTCGATCATTTTTCCGGCGAAGAATGGCTGCCATGGACCAAGGTCGCGGTCACCTCGCAGCAGGCGATTGCCATCGCCGAAGCCAAATGCTTTTCCCGCGCACCATCGTATTTGGCGCTCAAGCCTTGGCACACCAGGCTGGGCAACGATCGCTGGGCGATCTGGGCCAATCAAAAAGGACGCTATTTTGCGTGGCCTTCAGACACAGACGCCTTCGCCTACGCTCAGGTTGATGCCCAGACTGGCGTACTGACGGGCTGCAGTATGGGTGTTTCTGACTGACGCCTATTTCTTCTTCGTCTCGTCCTTCACCGTGATCTTCACGCTCGGCGGCGGCACGGCGGGGACGGCGCGCCAGTCGCGGGCGCACTGCACGACATAGGGCGAATATCCGCGCGGATTATCGCAGAAATACCAGTTGGCAGTTTGCGGCGGACCGGCCTGAGCCTTGCCCGGCGCCGTCACCGGGATCGGCTCGAAGCCGGCGGGGCACGCCGTGACATACGGGAAGAATGCCTTCTTCTCCTCGCACCACTGCCAGTCGGAATAGCTGAGCGGCGCCACGGTGCCCGGCGGCGGCGGCGAGATCGGAATGCGCGTCCATTCGTGGCTGCATTCCTTCACATAGGGATAGAACCCGTCCGGCGCATCGCAGTAGTTCCAGTACGCCGTAATACCGACCGGCAGATCGCCCGGCACCACCAGTCCGCGCGTCGAGGTCGGCGGATAGTCGTCATCGCCGTAAATGTTGTTGGGATAGTACTGCGGCGGATACGGATAATAGTACTGCGAATACGGATACGGCGGATACGGCCACGTCATCGGCATCGGCATCGGCGGATAGGGATAGAACGGCCCGCCCCAGATGTGGTCGTCGCGATGGCGGCGATGCTCGTCTTTGCCGCGCGGTCCACCAGGCACGACACCGCCCGAACGCGGCGCGCCGGCTGCATTTCCGGGCGCGGTCGCGATCCCCGCGTGTCCGAGCCGCGGATCGAACGGCTGCGCAGCATTCTTGTCCGACGGCTTATCGGCCGCCACGGCGGCTGCTGACAGAAAAAGAAGAACGGCAAATCCGGAAAGAACGTTGCGCATGGCCCAAACCCTTCAAGCGCCGCCAGTCTAGCCTGTCGCGGCGGCACGGTCACCTGCGCCCGCCCTACGCCGCGATTACATTCGCGTTACGCCATGTCTCATTGCGCCGCCGCAACCGACGGGATTTGTTTCGCTCCCATGAACCAGCCCGACGACGACCGCCAGCGCACCAACCTGATTGTGATGGGAATTGCAGTCGCTCTCATCGCGGGCACGGTGGTCATGATGGTGGCGCTGCGCCATGGCCTCAAACTCGAAGAATGCTTCGCCGCCGGCCACCACAACTGCGCGCCGATCCAGGAACCGCAGTAAGGCCATTCGCGCCCCTGCGCGACCTCGTGAGGTCGATGACAGGTGGTGTTTCGCTGACCGTCTGTTCTATGCTCCGCCCGCAATCGAATCTCCTCTCGCCCATGAAAATCGCCACCTGGAATGTGAACTCGGTAAAGGCGCGGATCGACACCGTGACCCAATGGCTGAAGGACGCCGCGCCCGATGTCGTCTGCCTGCAGGAGATCAAATGCATGGACGACGCCTTTCCGCGCGGCGTATTCGAGGACCTCGGCTACAATTGCGCGGTGCACGGCCAGAAGACCTATAACGGCGTCGCCATCCTGTCGAAGCGCCCGATCGAGGACATCACCTGCGGCCTGCCCAATGGCGAAGGCGACACCCACGCCCGCTACATCGAAGCGGTAGTCAGCGGCGACAAAGGCGTGATCCGGGTCGCCTCGGTTTACGCGCCCAACGGCAACCCGCTCGGCTCGGAGAAATTCATCTACAAGCTCGGCTGGATGGAACGGTTGCGCGATCGCGCGGCGGAACTCCTCAGCTATGAAGAACCCGCGGCGCTGATGGGCGACTTCAACGTCATTCCGACCGACGACGATTGCCACGATCCCGCCGTGTGGCGCAACGACGCCCTATTCCAGCCGCAGAGCCAGGCCGCGCTGCGCACCATCGAACATCTCGGCTGGCAGGACGCCTTCCGCGCCTGCGATGCACGTCCGCATCGCTATACATTCTGGGACTATCAGGCCGGCTCCTGGCAGAAGGATCACGGCATCCGCATCGACTTCGTTCTGCTCACACCGCAAGCCACCGACCGTCTCAAGGCCTGCACCATCGACAAGCGCGTGCGCGCCTGGGACAAGCCTTCGGACCATGTGCCGGTGGTTGCGGAGATCGACGTCTAGCGTTTCCGCGCCACCAAATCGATCAGTGCCGACATGCCCTGGTGCCGCGAGCCCTCGTTGACCTCGGCGTCGTATTCGGCGAGATGCAGAATTTCCATGTCGGCGAATTCGCGCTCCAAGAGTTCGCGCGTGTAAAGGTTCTCGACCTGTGACGGCCCGCCGGTGCCGTATTCGAGCTGCTTGGGACGATAGCCCTCCAACAGCAAGAGCCCGCCCGGCACCAGAACGTGCTTGATGCTGGCGAAGATGCGCGAGCGCCAGGCCGGATCGGCGAACTGGAAGAAGATCGCCGCCACGACGTCGAAGCGCGGCTCACCCCAATCCCATTGGGCGAGATCGACGCATTCGGTTTTCAAGGTCACGCCCGCCGCCGTCGCCAGCTTCTGGGCTTTGGCCAACGCCACCGGCGAGAAATCGATCGACAGCACATCGAGCCCTTGTTGCGCCATGAAGACGCCGTTGCGCCCTTCGCCGTCGGCGATCGCGAGCGCCCGCATGCCCGGCTTCAATCGTTCGCGTTGCGTCGCAAGGAACGCATTCGGCGCGGTCCCGAACAGATAGTCGTCACCGGAAAACCGATTATTCCAGAATGCGCGTTGATCGTCCGTCACCGTTGCTCTCCCGGTTAAGTAGCGCGTCACTATCACGGCAATCGTCACGCCGCCACGTTCCTCAATTGCGCCGCATTCGCCACCTAACCACGCGCGATCGGAGGCCTCGATGCGCGCCTGCGCAGTTCTCGCATTTGTCATTGCCCTTGCGGCAGCGCCGGCCGCAGCGGACAGCTTGGTGTACCGGGTGGATTCCGCAACCGCCGTCATTTCCGGCAAACAGTTGATCATCACCGCACGCGGCGCCGTGAAGACCGGCGGCTGGGAGCATCCGCATCTGGTCGCCAAGAAGAGTCACGAGGTCGGCGATCTCGATTTCGAACTCGTCGCCACGCCGCCGGAAAATTCCGCGACCGTCGTTCAGGCGCTGATGCCGGTCAAAGCACGGTTCACCGTCCGCCTGCCCAAGAGCGACATTGCCGCGGTACGGATCTCAGCAGCGAGCAACACCGTGACGGCCCAGATTATTCCCAAGACCGACCGCTCGGTCGCCAAGCCGCGCACCACGCCGCATTGACTTCTGCTGGCTCCGGCGGAAATACACACATCGTTTGTACTTCTTTTCCGCCGCCGTCGGAGTCGTCATGGACGCCCTTGTCGCCAATTCGCCATCCCGCATCGGGCGCCTGCCCGCCGCGCATTTCGGCATGGTGTTGGGATTGTCGGGCCTCGGCCAGTCGTGGCGGCTGGCGGTTTCGTACTGGCACGCACCGGCCCTGATCGGTGAAACGATCCTCGCCATCGCCGCCCTTGTATGGGCATCGCTGCTCGCCGTCTATGTCACGCAGGCGATCAGGCGTCCGGCCCAGACGCGTGCCGAGTTTGCGCATCCCGTCCAGGGCTCGACTCCGGCGCTGATCGGCATCGCGACGCTGCTGATGACGCTGGCCGTGGCGCGCTACAGCATGCTCGCCGCCTGGGTGTTCGCACTCGCCGGCATCGGCTGGCATCTGTTCTTCGCGCTGATGCATACCGGCGGCCTCTGGCGCGGCGGACGCGACATGCTGGATACGGCGCCGAGCCTTTATCTGCCGACCGTCGCCGGCAACTTCACCAGCGCCGCCGCGCTCGGCGTGCTCGGTCATCCCGATTGGGGCTGGCTGTTCCTCGGCGCCGGGGTGTTCTCGTGGCTGGCGCTGGAGTCGCTGATCGTCATGCGCCTGTGGCAGCCGGACGGATTGCCCAGGCCGCAGCGCCCGCTGATCGGCATCCAGTTCGCCCCGCCGGTGGTTTGCGGCATGGCGTGGCTCAATCTGGCGCCCGGCACGACCGATCACTGGCTGTTGATGCTGTGGGGCTACGGCCTGTTCCAGCTTCTGCTTGGCCTCAGGCTGTGGCGCTGGCTCGGAGAGACACCGTTCGCGCCGTCGTACTGGGCCTATACCTTCGGCATCGCTTCGACCACGGTGTGCGCACTGAAGCTCGCACTGTCCGGCGTGCCGGTGGCGCAGACGTTGGCGCTGCCGATCTTCCTCGGCGCCAATGCCTTCATCGGCACCTTGGCGGTACGGACGGCAGTGCTTTTGGTCAGAGGAAAACTATTGGGTTAAGCCGCGTCGGCGACGACGCGGTTGCGGCCGGAATTCTTGGCCTGATACAGCGCCTGATCGGCGCGGCGCAGCAGGTTGTCGGCGGAATCCGCCGGCCCCATCGAACCGGCGATGCCCATCGACAGCGTGATGTTCAGCGTGTTCGGCATCCGCGAGATCGGCACCGGCGTGGTCTCGATGCTTTTGCGCAGCCGTTCGGCGATGGTATAGGCGTAGGCCACTTCGGTCTCCGGCATCACCACGACGAATTCCTCGCCGCCATAGCGGCAGGCGAGATCGCAGCCGCGCACGTTGGCGGTAATGCGGCGGGCGATTTCGCGCAAGACTTCGTCGCCGACATCATGGCCGTGGCTGTCGTTGACCCGCTTGAAGAAGTCGATGTCCATGATGACGAACGACAGCTGCTTGCCGGTCTTGTGTGCCTGCGCCACCAGGTTATCGAGATGGCGCGTCATGTAGCGGCGATTGTGCAGGCCGGTCAGGCCGTCGGTGATCGCCATTTCGAGGCTGAGCTGGACGTTGTGGCGGAGGCGATCGGCATAACGCTTCTTGCGCAACTGGGTGCGCACGCGCGCGACCAGTTCGTTGGTATCGACCGGCCGTGTGAGATAGTCGTTGACGCCCATTTCGAGCGCCTGATGCAGCTTGCGCTTATCGCCGTCGGTGACCACCACCAGGATCGGCACATGGCGCCCTTCCGGCAGCGAACGTAGTTGCGAACACAGCCGCAGGCCGTCGAAGCCGCGCATGCCGAGCGACACGATGATGAGGTCGAAATCGCCGCCGCGCACGCGCACCAGCGCCTCCTCGAAGGTGTCGACGCAGGCGACGTCGTTTTCCTTCCTGAGGGCGGTGGCGAACCAGTTGGCGGAGTCCGGGCGGTCCTCGATCATCAGAATGCGTCCGGCGATGCCGCTTTCGATGAACGAAGTGGAGGGATCGATCAGCCCCATCGACTGGCCGGTGGTTTCGCGCATGCGAAGCTCATCGGTCATCATCTTGAGGCGGACCAGCGAGCGCACGCGCGCAAACAGCGCTGCGTCGTCGACCGGCTTGGTGAGGAAATCGTCGGCGCCCGCTTCGAGCCCGGTGACGCGGTCCGACGGCTGATCGAGCGCCGTGACCATCACCACCGGAATATGGGCGGTACGCGGATTGGACTTGATGCGGCGGCAGACTTCGAAGCCGTCCATGCCGGGCATCATGACATCTAGCAGGATGATATCCGGATCGCAGGCTTCCATCTTGCCAAGCGCTTCGGCGCCAGAATACGCCGTGACCACTTCGAAGTACTCGGCAGTCAGCCGAGCCTCGAGCAGCTTCACGTTGGCAAGAATATCATCAACGACCAGGACTCGGGCCGTCATGGATCACCCGATGAAACGACGAACCGTATCCAGGAAGCTGGTCACGGAGATCGGCTTGGAGATGTACGCCTCGCAGCCACCCTGACGGATGACTTCCTCGTCGCCCTTCATGG
>JAHFQC010000046.1 GCA_023259375.1 Alphaproteobacteria bacterium | reverse complement strand
GTCGGCGATGTTGCGCACGGCGAGATCGTTCGGGAAGTCCATCACCAGACCGCGCATCATGGTACCGGCCTTGTGATAGGTGTCGGCCGCGATGGTGTAGATGTAAGGCAGCAGCCGGTAACGCAGCTTGTCGTAGAAGGCGAGAATGTTGAACACCTTCGACCCCGGCTTGGCGATCTCGAAGGTTTCGCGCTTGACCGCCTCACCATGGCTGCGGAACACCGGCACGAACGCGCCGAACTCGTACCAGCGGGTGTAAAGCTCGGTCCATTCCGCTTTGTCGGCCGGCTTGGGCTCGATGTGTTTCTTGCCGACGTCCATCGTGATGTAGCGGTTTTCCAGCGAATAGCCGCCGATGTCGAAGGTCCAGTTCGGAATACCCGACATCGAGAAATTCACGCCCGCCGAAATCTGCTCGCGCATGTCGCTCCAGCGCGCCGCGATATCGCCGCTCCACACCGCCGCATTGCAGCGCTGCACACCGGCAAACCCGGAACGCGTCAGAATGAAAGTACGCTTATCGGGATGCGCCGCCTGCCAGTGATCGTAGAAGCCGCAGGCATGCGCCAGAGGATAGGTGTTGTAGAACTCGGCACCCGGCCCCAGGACGGTGGGCCCTCGCATCTTGACCTGCACGTCCATCGACATGTTGGAGTGAATGTCGGGCTCGTCGTTGTCCATCCACCAGGCATCGGGCGCGACCAGATTGTCGAGCTTCTTCTGGATCTGGTTCCAATAGATGTCGCGCGCTTCCTTGGAATAGGCATCGTAGTTCGACGAGACATAGCCCGGGCCGACCCAATCGAGATACTTCTGCTCGATCGCGTAGCGGTACATCAGGCCCTTTTCGTCGAACTCCTTGAAGTGCGGCAGACCCTCATAGAATTTCGGCCAGATCACCAGCATGACGTGGCCGTTCATCTTGTGAACGTCGTCGAACATCTTCGGCGGATCGGGGAAGCGGCTGGGGTCGAAATCGTGGCTGCCCCACTCCGGGTCCTTCCAATAGCGCCAGTCCTGCACGATCGCGTCGATCGGCAGCTTCAGCTTGCGGTATTCCTTGAAGACATTGACGAGCTGATCCTGCGTTTCGTAGCGCTGGCGGCTCTGCCAGAAGCCGTAGGACCATTGCGGCATCATGATTGCCGGACCGGTGAGATAGCGATAACCGGCGATGACATCGTCGAGGTTCGAACCGGCGACGTAGTAATAGTCAACCGCCTTGGCGACATCGGAATGCAGCGACAGCTCGTGGCGTTCGGCATCCGCCATCGGATCGAGATGGAGGAAGCGCAGGTAGCCGCCTTCGGGCTTCCACTCCGCCTTGAAGGTGACCTTCTTGCCGGCCGTCATCGGGAATTCGATGTTGCGATACCAGCCCTGCCAGCCCTGGCGCCAGGAATCCATCACCAGCTTGCCGTCGATCCACAGCTTGAAATAGCCGGAGACATAGAAGCGGAACTTATGCACGCCGGTTTTCTGGGTCTCGATCGCACCGTTATAGGTGACGGTGAGCGCGCGCGGCGGCGCCGGCGGCAGATTGGAGGTGCCTGCCCCCTTCTGCTCCTGCATCACGCCGGGCGGGAAATTCTTCTGGTCTTCGATGAACTGGTAATTGGGATCAGCTTCGATGCGCTCGGCCAGGAGCTTGCCATCATCGGTATAGCGCGCGGTGAAGCCGCCTTCCTTGCCCGAGGCATCGTAGATCTTGAGCTGGGCGTTGATCGCCGGATATTCGGCCGGATAGCCGAAGCGCGTGATCGAATAGTTGTCCCACAACACGCCGTAGTTTTTGGTCGACACCACGAACGGCACCGCCACGTCCATGTTGTGCTGGGCGAGGATCACATCTTCGCCGTTGTAGTTCATCTGGCCGTTCTGATGCTGGCCGAGGCCATAGAAGCCTTCGTCGGTGCCGCGATTGAATTCGGCGCGCACATCGTAGAACGGTTTGCCGTCGACCGTTACCGGCTTGAACGTGGTCGCCGCACCGGCCAGGACCGGCTTGCCTTCGGCATCGAAGAACGAAACCTCGCCGGTCTTGAGCGAGACCTGCGCCGACACTTTCGCGGTCTTCACCGTCAGGGTGTCGCCGTTCACGGAGGTGTCGAACTTCACCGCTTCCGGTGCAGCCCGCACCAACAGGCTCTCTCTCGACGCAATCGCCGCGTTGGGCGAAGACATGACGTGAATGATGGAGTCCGTCATCACCTCGAGCCGCACTTTCTTGGCGGGCCCCGCCGTCGGCGTGACTTCCACACCGGTCGCGGTCTTCTCCCAAGGAGATGCGGGCGCCGCCGGCGGCGGCTTCGGCGCAAACATGTCGTGTGACGAGCAAGCTCCGGCAACGGCCAATGCAGCCACTGCGGCCGTGATCATCAGCGCCTTTTTCGAGGTCATCGGTTTTTCTCCAGTAACTGTTCAGTACGTCGCCAGCTTGACGTGCAAAAGGACCGGACGGTCGGTGAAGTTCAGGCCCCAATCGGCCTGATCGCCGTTCCACACCCGCTCGAACACCCACTTGCCGTCCTTGTAGTGGCCCTCTTCTACCCGGGCGAACTGGAAACCGTTGGCGGACTTCGGATCGGCGAGCGCGAAGGTGGCGCGGGCATGAATGCCGGTAACGAGGTATTCGTCCGAACCCAGCTTGGCGACCGCCACGCCGCCCGCTGCCTTCTCGCTGCCGGCCGGAATGCCGTTGGCACCCTTGGGGTCCCATTCCTTCAAGCCGAACTGCCATTCCTGATACGAAACGGTCAGCTTGAAACGTCCAAGCGCGATGTCTTGCGACTTGTGATCGTCTGGTTCCGAGACGCCCCAGACATCGCCCTCGTACGCCAACCGCGCCCATTCGCGGTCCAACGTACGCAAGGCTTTGTAGTTCACGGCGAACGGCGCGATGGTTTCGGCATTCACCACCTTGGCGCCAAGCGGCCAGTTGGAATAGCCGGTGAAGTCGAGCCCGAACGGCGCAAAGCCGAGCGCGCGGCGGCCCATGGCGGCATAAACGTAACGCGCGAAATCCTCGGAGCTTCCAATCTCGACGATCATCAGCGGATTGTCGGGCAGCGTGTACTTGTCCATGTGCGCGACAACGGCGGTGCCGTCGTGGCTGTAGATATCCGGCGCAGCGGTGAAGAGCGACGGCGCGGCGACGCGATAGATGTCGAGCACATTCCAGGTGGGCCCGCCGGAGGCATAGGTCGCCGGGTCTTGCGGCTTCAAGGGATCGCGCAACGCCGCATTGACGTACATCGGCAGCGGATAGACCGCCTTGCCGGCCTTGGCGACTTCTTCGATATAGGATGCAACCGACCAGGCGTGGAAATACTCGTCGGCATCGGCGCCGAACACTTCCTTCCATGTGCCGGGCTGCTTGCCGAATTTCGCCACAAGCGCCGCGGGCGCCGGGCCATCGAACAGTTTCTGCGCGGCGGGCGAATAATCGCGCACGCTTCTATAGGTGCCCGCCTCGTTCTCGACCTGCACCATCAGCACGGTGCGCTGCGGATCGATCTCTTTGAGATGCGCCATCAGGGCGACGAACGCCTTCTTGTCGGCCTCGAGCGTGGTGCGCGAATGCGGCGACAGCGCATAGGAGACCTGCCCCTTGGCGTCGACCAGATGCGGGAACCGTTTGGTATCGACCTTCACCCACTCCGGCGCATAGGCCGGTGCGGTGTTCTTCCAGGTCGCAAACCACAACAGCACCAGCCGCGTGTCATGCGCGCGCGCTTCTTTCAGCAGCGTATCGACCCAGGAAAAATCGAATTGGCCTTCCTTGGGTTCGATCTGCTCCCAGGCGACCGGAATTTCGAGCGTGTTGGCGCCGAGCTGCGCCACCGCGGGCCAAATCTTCGGCAACTGCGAGGGATAATTCGCGGCGTTGTTGGCCTGGACGCCGAGCATCAGGAACGGTGCGCCATCGACCATCAGGGCGGTGTGCCCGTTCTTCTGGGCGATGGTCGGGATGGGGGCTTCGTGCGACGCAGGCGCCTGCTTCTGGTGACAACCTGCGACCAGCAGGCCGGCGGCGATCAGCGATGCGACGGCGGCTCTCCGCAGCGCAAATTTGGTGCGTTCCATGGTCCGGTCCCCTCCCTGCCGTCTTTTCATTCGATTTGTATGACAACGGCTTACGGCGAACTTTGACGTGGAAATTCCGGCTTCGCAAGGCAGCCCGGCGGCTTTGTTCCGAAACGCCTCACATTCGCGCGAACCGGTTTCTCAGCGATGCGAACGGGATTTCGTCCTCAAAAAAATCCCCCCCGGCGGGTGCCGAGGGGGATGCAAAACGAGAAACCGAACGGACTACCAGTTGGCACGGAAGATGAGAGAGATCTTCCGATCGGTGTCGATCCAGTCGTACTTCGGATGGTAATCCGCGTAGCCGACCTCGAGAACCGTGGTGTCGTTCATGAGGTTGGTGGCCTGGATACCGACCTTGTAGTGGTCGAGGAAGTCATAGAAGACCGACCCGTCGAGCTGGCCGAAGTTGCGCTGCCAGATCGGCTGATTGACGTTGGCCGCCGAGCTGGTCATCAGGTAACGCGAACGCCAGTTGTAAGCGAGACGGAAGTCGACGCCGTATTTCGCATACAACAGGGCCAGGTTGGCGCTGTCGTTCGACATGCCTTCGATCGGCAGGCCTTCGAACTGGTGGTTGGTGCGCTGCGCTTCTTCGTTGACGTTCTGGACTGCGTTGCCGCCACCGTGATTGTAGATCTTGGTGTAGTTGGCTTGCACACCGAAGCCCGCCCAGAAGCCCGGCAGCCCGTCGAAGAACTGCTGGTAGGCAAACTCGAAGCCTTCAACCGTACCCTTGCCGCCGTTTTGCGTACGGGTCGCCGCGAAGGTGTAGTTGGCGCCCGTGCCGCCGTTCGGATTCGGCACGTAGGTCTCGTTCCTCGTCTCCGTCAGGAAGTAGTTCGACAGCGTCTTGTGGAACACCGCGAACGACACGCTGCCGGTCTGCGAGAAATAGTATTCCAAGCTGGCATCGTACTGCTGCGCAGCCATCGGCTTCAGGTTCGGATTGCCGCCGCCGGCCGTGTACGGATCGTTCGCCCGGAACAGACCGCCTTGGGACGGATCCCAGTTGAACGCCAACGACGTGTAGTTCTGGGTATACGCAAAGTCCGGACGAACCATCGCCTGCGAATACGCGACGCGAGCCTGCAACTGGTCCGTCAGATGGGCGCGGAAGTTGAAGCTCGGCAGCACGTTCGTATAGGTGTGCGTGCCCGGCGCCGAGGTAATCAGAGTGCCGCCAGCACCGCCGTTGCCGACAAAGTCGTGCGCCGCGGCATTGCCCTTACATTTCTCCGTACCGTCCCAGCACGCCGCGATGACCGGATAGAAGACGTATCCGGCACCGTAGGTGGTTTCGGTCTGGATGATGCGCACGCCGACATTACCATCGACCGGAATGTCATAGCCGAGGAAGTCGTCGTGGGCGAAGTTGGCGGAGAAGTAACCGGCATAGGTGACTTCGGCCTGCTTGTTGATGCCGCCGCTGACGTTATCGGCCTTGGGGTCGTTGGATTCGTAAATCGCCTGGCACTTGTAGTCGACGATGCCTTTGCACTTGTCGCCCTGCTTGTCGACATAAGGCGACCAGCCGCCGGTACCCTTGACGGTCGAAAGCAGCTTCGCCGTATCATGGGTATCGCCCATCAACGACGACGCCTTGACCAGCCAGAGGTTCGGCACGGTATTGCCGAAGATCTCGCCGAGATTGCGCAGCGTCATGTCCTTGGACATGGTCGAATCGTTGGCATAGTGAACGACGCTGGCCATGTCGTCCTGGCCGCCGAACCAGCTTTCATAGCTCAGCGTATCCCAGTTCCAGCCGGTCTGGCGGGTCACGGCATTCTTGTTTTCCTGGCGGTAGCCGAATTCCACCGACTGCAGCCAGCCGCCGAGGCCCTTGCCCGGGAAGCGGTAGGTGCCGTCGATACGACCCGCCCAGTTATGGGCGTAGTTGTTCTCGACGTGGTCCATCGCGGCGCCGAAGATGTTGTTCTTCGGATCCTGGATGGCCGTGGTCTCCGCGCCGGTGTAGCGAATGGACGGATCATCGCCGGCGAAATTGACGGCCGGGTTGATGACCGGCGCATTCGGCCAAATCGTATAGGGGTTGCCCCAGTTGTGATCCGACGACGTCCAGCGGTTGTTGATGATGTTCATGAACACCGCCATGCTGCGCAGAGTCGCACGCGACTCCGAGTACTGCAGATCGACGTTGATTTCCAAGGCATCGATCGGCGTGTACTTGGCGTTCAACGAATAGTCGGCATTGGTGTTGTGATGCGAGCCGACGCGGGTGTCGTTACCCACGGCGAGCGGATTGTGCATCGTACCGCCGACCCAAGTGCCATCGCTGAGGTACTTGTAGTCTGCGAAATAAGCACCGCCGTTGGCCGTAGGATCGGTGTCAACGTTGAGCGATGCCGCGTATTCGCCTTCATGCGGCTCGGCCTTCGAATAGATTCCGGTGAAGGTGAATTCGAGCTTTTCGTTGGGACGATACTGCAGCGCCACGTCGAACGCGGTACGCGCCTGAGTCCAGTCGATCGTACGCCAACCGATGGTGCTGTCCGGCAGGATGACTTTGCTGCCACCCACGGTGGCATTGATGTCATAGCGGTTGGTGTAGGCGCTCGAGGTGCGGTTCTTCTGGACCTGATAGTCGGCCGAGAACAAGGCACCGAATTCACCGATGCCGGTTTCCCAGCGATCGCTGAACAGCACGTTCACCGACGGTGTCGCCGCATCGATGAGCGCACCATAGGTAATATCGGCCGAGGCCGCGAGCGTCAGGCCGTCCTGGTCGAACGGCTTGCGGGTGCGAAGATCGACCGTGCCGCCGATACCGCCTTCGATCTGCTTGGCGGTCGGGTTCTTGTAGACGTCGACGCCCGCCATCAGGTTGGCGGAGATGTCGGCGAACGACAGCGTGCGGCCGTTGGAGGCCGAGAACGTGTCGCGGCCGTTGGTCAGCGCCGAGACCCACGAGAGGCCGCGGATGAACACGCCGTTGCCGGTGCCGCCATAACGGACCGGATCGCGCAATGCGTCGGTACGGGTCAGTTGCACGCCCGGAACACGCTGCAAGGCTTCAGCCACCGAACGGTCAGGCAGAGCGCCGATATCAACGGCGGTGATGGAATCCACCACCTGATCGGACTTCTGCTTGATCGCCTGCGCTGACTGCAAGCTGGCACGGATACCGGTTACCGTAACGGTTTCCATCTGCTGCGCAAAAGACGGAACCATAAACAAGCCGACGGCAGCGCCGCCGAGCAAGATATTTCTCAGTT
Source organism: Alphaproteobacteria bacterium (assembly GCA_023259375.1). Taxonomy (GTDB): domain Bacteria; phylum Pseudomonadota; class Alphaproteobacteria; order Micropepsales; family Micropepsaceae; genus Rhizomicrobium. The sequence goes on along the minus strand of JAHFQC010000046.1, from coordinate 31,058 downwards.
GGACAAAGTTTTTCACGAAGGCCCTCCCAGTTTCTACACAGCGTTTCGTGGGCTGACTTATCCGATTGAACGGATAATTCGTTTGCCGACGGAACGCCTCCAAAAGGTATTCGGTGGTCAAATCCCCGAACGACCGGCGCCCTGCTGCTTGTTTTGTTGGCAGGTTTACGACCGGATTTTCGCCTTGGGTTCCCCAACCCCGACTACCAGCGGATACATCACGAGCTACATCACGATAGGAAATCCGTTGCGTCCGAAATCACGAGTTACGGACGGGCAGGAATTTTCCCGTATCCGACGAGTTACCATGGACAGCGCTTACCAGCAAGCCGGGTAAAAGCCGTAATCGCCTTATTTCGGCCACCTGCGCCAAAACTGTCTCAACCCGGAAAAAATGGCGGAAATCCTCGATATTTCAATTCCGTGACAAATCCTCTGCGCAACCGGGGACAGAGAGTTAACATATTGAAGAAAAAGGCATTATTCGAGACAATCGGCGAAAAACTCGGCCTCGTCCGCCGCTCGCGCCGCGATGTGGCATTTCTGCAAATCAAAGCCAAAATATGGCAGACGAGAAGCCAGAAAGCGGTTACCGGATACCGCATTCCTACGGTCCAAATAGTCCGCGACCCAGCGTTCAGTATCCACCTGCAAATGAAATGGTTGGGTCCGAAATCAGGGCTTCACAAGAGTGTTACGTCGCCCGCTCGCTGCGAAGATCCGCATGCACCACAGCAGCACGGCGTCCTCTGCCCACGCCTTCGGCACCTCGCGGCGTCTTGTTGATCATGCCTCTTTCGTTTGAGGAGATCGCACCCGCGGAAGCGTATGACACCGGTTACATCGTCTTCAACGGCAGCTTCCGAAATCGTCCGTACACGTCCATTCCGCTGCATCCAACGCAGGCGGGGCGGGCCAACAGGCACTCGATCGACTTTTCGATAAACCGAACGTCATCATCGGCATCACTACCGGCAATCGCCATTCGGTTGTGCTGCAATCTCCACAAGATCAAAGCGGCAGGCGCCGGACGCGAGCCCAAGAAGCGCATTGCTTCGCGCTCCAACTTATATGATTTATTCGGACAGAGAATGCATGCGTGCCCGGGGAGGCAAAATGTTTGGATCGATGCTCGCGCGTTTCGGCGTCGCGGTTCTTGCCGTCTGTTTGAGTTTCACCACCGCGCACGCCGCGGACGATGTCGCGGCACATTACACATGGAAAAGCGTCAAGGTCGGTGGTGGCGGCTATATCCCCGGACTGATCTTCTCGCCCGTCGAAAAAGGTCTCGCTTATCTGCGTTCCGATATGGGCGGCATCTATCGCTGGGACGACAACGCCAAAATCTGGCTCCCGCTGCAGGACGGCAACGCCGAGCCGAACTATCGCGGGATTGAAAGCATCGCGCCCGATCCGGTGGACGGCGCCGTCGTCTATGCGGCAGTCGGCACGTATCGCGGCGCCCCCGCGGCGATCCTGCGTTCGAACGATCGCGGCACTCATTGGGGGACCATCCCAGTACCGTTCCGTATGGGCGGCAACGAAGAAGGCCGCGATCTCGGCGAGCGCCTCGCCGTCGATCCCAACAACACGTCCATTCTTTATTTCGGCTCGCGTTACGACGGGCTACAGCGCTCCACCGACAAAGGCGCGACCTGGTCGAAGGTGGCGAGTTTTCCCCTGCCCGGCCTCGGCGTGCCCGGCGGCCACGCCCGCCCTTATGCCGGCCTGAGCTTCGTCGTGTTCGATCCGCAAAGCGGGAGCAAAGGCGCCGGCAGCAAGACGATCTTCGTCGGCGTTGCCGATCCGGGCGACCATCATCTCTATCGCTCCGATGATGCCGGCAAGACCTGGGCGCCGGTGGCGAACGAACCGCCGGCCAGCCTTGTTCCGGGCCAGGCGCAGATCGATACCAAGGGCGTTCTCTACATCACCTATGCCAACAGCATGGGCCCTTGGGGCATCAGCGACGGCGCGGTGATGAAGCTCAACACCAAGACCGGCGCCTGGACCGCCATCTCGCCCGACAAAGGCGGCTTCATGGGTCTGTCGCTCGATCGCCAGCACGAAAGTACGCTGGTGGTCGCGTCAGCCGGAGGCAACAGCGGTCCCGATACCATCTACCGCTCCACCGATGGCGGTGCGCATTGGACGTCGTTGCGTGAATTGTCGAAGCGCGACGTCTCTTCGGTGCCGTTCCTTTATTGGGGCGAGAAGGAAGCCGAGTTCGGCTGGTGGATCACCGGTCTCGCCATCGATCCGTTCGACTCCGGCCATATCGGCTATACCACCGGCGCCACCGTCTACGGCACGCACGAACTCGCCAATGCGGATGCGTCCAAGCCATTGGTGTGGACGCCGTGGGTCGACGGCGTCGAACAGACGGCCGTCATCACGCTGTCCAGCCCGGCGAAAGGCGCGCCGTTGCTTTCCGGTTTCGGCGATATCGGCGGCTTCGTGCATTGGGATTTGTCGGTTTCACCGCCGATCACGTCGAACCCGATGTTCACCAACACCAACACCATCGATTACGCCGAGAAGGCGCCGAACGTGATCGTCCGGAGCGGCACGCATTCCAAGCACAACCGGCCGGTCAGTTACACGCTCGCCTATTCGACCGATTCCGGAAAGACCTGGAGCGGACTCAAGGCGCCGCTGCCGGCGGGTTATATCGAGATCCCGCAGGACAAGATCGGCTACAATTACGGCGATCCCTACATCGACGCGAACATCATCGTCTCGGCAGACGGCAAGAGTTTCGTGGTGACGACGCCCGACCCGGTCGTGACGGTCGACCGCGGCAAGACCTGGAGCAAAATCGAAGGCTTGCCCGCGCATCGCGGATGGATCGTAGCCGATCGCGCCGATGCCTCCCGCTTCTACGCGATCGATTACGCCAGCGCGACGCTCTACGTCTCGACCGACGGCGCCCATACGTTCAAGGCGCAGCCGACCGCAGGACTGCCTGCCGACATCGCCAGCAACGAGCCCAAGCAGCGTGAAGCCGTCAATCCGCTGATGGCCTCGCCCGACAAGAAAGGCGAGTTGTGGTTCCTCGGTGCCGACGGGCTCTACCGCTCGACCGACGGCGGCAAGCATTTCGCGCGCACCAGCGGGGACCTCGTCGTCCGTCACATGGACTTCGGCAAAGCGGCACCACACGGAAAAGGCGTGGCCCTCTATGCCGTCAGAACCATGAACGGCATCGACGCGATCTATCGCTCGCTCGACCAAGGTGCCTCGTGGCAACGGATCAACGACGGCGACCACGAATACAACCGCGCCTTCCGGCGCGTGGCCGCCGATAAGAATGTGTTCGGACGTGTCTACGTCGCCACCGATGGGCGTGGTATCGTCTATGGCGAACCGGGGAAATAGCTCCGCCTGCACAAAAAAAAGACGAGGCGTTTTTAGCGCCTCGCCAGGATGGCTAGTGTTCTCGAAGGAGACGTCCAATCATCACTTAGAGTGTGCACCAACCAATCTTATGCGGTCAGATATCGATCAGCCCCGGGTGAGGGCTGGATTTCGAGATTTGTATGATAAGTCGCAGCCCGGTTTGCAATCGCCCCACGGCATTCCCCATCTACGCAGGGTGCGATATTCGGTCACGACACCGCCTCGCACCCTGCCGAGTTTGATCATAAAATCATTATCACATTCAATTAGTTTTCGCACTCCTCAGAAACGTTCCAGATACAAACGTACGGAAGTCTGCTTCCAAACGCCGCGTGCTCCGAATGACTTTCTGACCTCGCCCTGCGCCACGCAAACTGCATCCTTTGCCGCCGTGATCATATAAATTGCGGGGACTCATCCCTGTGCAGCTTTGACGGAAACTCCATCATGAGATTTGCATCGCTTGCCGCGGCGTTCGCCGCTGTCTTCGGCCTCGCCTTCCCCGCATCCGCCGCATCCGACATTCACGCCATCGCCAACGGTGCCGAACTCGATCACGGCGCGCTGCACGTCAAAGTGCAGTTCACGGCACCCGGCACGGTCCGCGTGATGAAGTGGACCCAAGGCGGCAGCGACAAGAAGAAGTCTCTCTCCGTGGTGCCATCCGCGCTGCCGAAACTGGCGATTAAAACGGCGCAAACCGAAAGCGCTGTCACGCTCGAAAGTGGAAATCTCAAGGTCGTGCTCAATGCGGCCGACGGAACCATCCGCTTCCTCGCACCTGATGGACACACGCTGCTCGAAGAACAAGGCGCGGCGCAGTTCTCGCCTACCGGTCTCAAGCAGGAGCCCAACGCGTTCTCGATCCGCCAAAACTTCAAGCTCGCCGCCGACGAAGGCATCTACGGGTTCGGCCAAAGCCAGGACGGCGTGTTCAACTGGCGCGGCCATACCGCGAAGATCGTGCAAGCCAACACCGCCGCGGTGACGCCGGTGCTGGTGTCGACCAACGGCTACGGCATTTTCTGGGACAACTATTCCAAGACGCTGTGGAACGACGACGCAAAAGGTGCCTCGCTGTGGTCGGAAGTGGCCGACAATGTCGACTACTATTTCTTCGCCGGTCCCACCATCGACGATGCCATCGCCCGTTATCGCGACCTCACCGGCGCCGCGCCGATGTACGGCAAATGGGCCTACGGCTATTGGCAGTCGAAAGAGCACTATCACACCCAGCAAGAACTGCTCGACGTCGCCCGCAAGTATCGCGCGCTGCAGATCCCGATCGACGGCATCATTCAGGACTGGAACTATTGGGACGGCCTCAAGAATTGGGGTTCGACGGTGTGGGACGCTACCCGCTATCCCGATCCCAAGGCGATGTACGACGAACTGCACAGCCTCAACTTCCACGCCATGACGGTGATCTGGGAAGCGCTCGGCCCGGCATCGGACATCCACAAGGAGATGGATAAGCGCGGCTGGCTCTATTCGCCGGTCGGCTGGGCGGGGTTCAAATACTATGACGCCTACAATCCGGCCGCCAACGACCTGTTCTGGTCATATGTCCGCAAGAACATCTTCGCCCAGGGCAACGACTCCTGGTGGATGGACTCGACCGAGCCCGACATCGTCAACGCCCTGACCAAAGACGCCCACGAATACGAGATGAAGCTGGTCGAGAACAACGCGATCGGCTCGTTCGCGCGCTATCTCAATCCCTATTCGCTGGTGGTGACCGAAAGCATCTACAACAACCAGCGCAAGGACACCGACAAGAAGCGCGTCTTCATCCTGACCCGCTCCACCTTCGCCGGACAGCAGCGCGCCGCCGCGGCGACGTGGTCGGGCGATATCGGTGCCGATTGGGGCGTCTACGCGGCGCAGATTCCGGCCGGCATCAATCACTCCATGTCGGGCATTCCCTATTGGACGTTCGACATCGGCGCCTTCTCGCTCGGCTGTCAGGGCGGTGTGTTCGCCAACGGCGGCAAGGACCCGGCCTATCAGGAACTTTACACGCGCATGTTCCAGTTCGGCACTTTCGCGCCGATCTTCCGCAGCCACGGTTCCGAAACGCCGCGCGAGATCTGGGAATTCGGCGACAATACGCCGACGCTGATCAAGTTCGACACTCTGCGCTACCGGCTGATGCCCTACATCTATTCGCAGGCGTGGCAGGTGACGCACAACGGCGCCTCGATCATGCGCGGACTGCCGATGGACTTCCCGCAGGACAAGGCGGCGCATGACGTCGGCGATCAGTTCCTGTTCGGGCCGTCGCTGATGGCCGCGCCGGTGACAACGGCGATGTATCACCGTCCGCCGGAAGCCAGCGTGCTGATGACCGGCCCCGGTCTCTTCCACACGCCCGACGGCAAGCAGGAAGGCCTTAAGGCCACGTACTTCTGCGACGAAAAATGGGGAAAGGTCTGCCACGAAGCGGTGGAACCGGCCGTCGATCTCTATTGGTACACCGGCTGGGCCGATTTCATTCATGGGCCGAAGTTCTCGATGCGTTGGGAAGGCAAGCTGACGGTTCCGGTCTCCGGCACCTATCGCTTCGACCTCAAGAGCTTCGGACCGAAGAAGATCTATCTCGACGGCAAGGAGATCGCCCACAATTACGACTCCATGGGGTCGTGGACGATTCCGCTGCAGCTGGAAGCCGGCAAGACCTACGACTTCAAGTTCGAGACCAACAACGTCGAACGCGGCGCCTTCCGCGCCCAGGTCTATTGGAAGACGCCAGCGGCGCACGCCCGCGATGCCGCGCCGCTCGTTGTCGCCGACAAGACCCGCGCGGTTTATCTGCCGGCGGGAACGGGTTGGTTCGATTTTTGGACCGGCTAGACCTTCAAGGGCGGCCAGAAGATCAAAGCGGCGGCCGACATCACCACCATGCCGCTGATGGTGCGCGCCGGTTCGATCGTGCCGATGGGACCGAAAGTTCAGTACGCCACGCAAAAGCCAGCCGATATGATCGAACTACGCGTCTATCCCGGTGCGGACGGAACGTTCGTGTTGTATGAGGACGAAAACGACACCTACGCCTATGAAAAAGGCATCTATGCCACCATCGCGTTCCACTGGAACGACACCAAGCACACGCTGACGATCGATGCGCGCAAGGGCAAGTTTCCCGGCATGCTGACCAAGCGTACGTTCAAGGTCGTGATCGTGGGAGAAGGGCATGGCGCCGGCATCGACGATGCGGCCAAGCCGGACAAAACGGTGACCTATGACGGGCGCAAAACGGTCGTCGCGCTGACGCGCTGATTTATGCCCGCCAATTTTTTGTAAGCGCTACTAGCCTTGTGCGGGCCGGGTGTCTGTTGATAAGCAGGCATCCGGCTCCAGCAAGGGACTTTGCGTGACCGTTACAGAGATCGACAGCGTCCGCCTGCCCGCGCGTTCGCGGCGGCGCACCGCCCTTCTCGTCGCCGTCTGGGCCCTGGCCGCCCTTCCATTCCTCATCGTCAACCTGCCGCCGGTGATGGACGTCCCCAATCACCTGACGCGCATCTGGCTGCTCGCCGGCGGCCTCGATCAGGCGCCGTTGTCGGCGATGTACGAAGCACGCTGGAGCCAAGCGGCGACCAACATCTTCGTCGATCTGATCGGCACCGGGCTGACACGCGTGATCGGCATCGATGCAGTCGGAAAAATTCTGCTGCTGACGATGTTCCTGGCGCCGCCGCTCGCCGCGCTGTGGCTGCATAAAAAATTGTTCGGGCGCACCGGATGGTGGGCGCTCGCCGGCGTCATGCTGATCTGGAGCACCACCGCCGTGACCGGCCTCATCTCGTATCAGGTATCGCTGGCCGCCGCGCTTGTTGCTGCGGTGTTGCTGCATCCGATCGGGCAACCGACGTGGCAACGGCTTCTCGCGATCGCCGCCTGCACGGCGGTCATCCTGCTCATCCATCCCTTCGGCGCGCTGTTCTTCTTGCTGCTTGCCATCGCGCTGGTACTGGGGCCGCAATGGCACGCCCTCCTGAAGGGCAAGGCCGCGCGTATCGCGAAAGTGACCGCTGCAGCGGTCATACCGGTCGCAGTGCTGATGATCCTGGCACCGCATCCGCCGGGAGCCAACGGCACGCACGAAGCCTTCATCTACTGGCAGCCGCTGGACGTGACGTTTTCACCGACCACGATCATCCTCGTGCTGTTATCGCCGATCTTGAGCTACAAAGCCTCGCTCGACGTGCTGCTGGTGCTGCCCGTCGTCGCTGCGATCGGTTGGCTGGCGTACCGGCGGCAACTGAAAATCCACGCCGGGCTGCTGGTGATGGCGGGCGTTCTGGAAATCGTTTCGCCGTTCCTGCCGATGAATATCGGCGACGGCGGGGCATTGGTGATCCGCTTTCCCGAAATGGCGGCATTGATGGCACTGGCGGGGTTGAGCCCGACATTCGAAAGCGTACGGCAGCGTGCCGTATTCGCCGGCGTGCTCGCCATCGCAGCCCTCGTCCGTATCGGCAGCATCGGCTGGATCTGGCACATGCGCGACGCCGATGTCGAACAACTGAAAACCGTAACCCGCTCGCTGCCGCCCGGCGCTTCGGTGATGGTGCTGCAGCAGCATTGGAGCGAGATAAAGGGCGCCCCGCTCGGCCGACTGGTGGCGGGATTTCCCAGCGGACGCTGCGCTTCCGAACGCCATTACGGCTCGCTGATCGTGATGTGGCGGCAAGTGTTTATCCCGAGCCTGTTCACGGTCCCAGGCCAGCAGCCGCTGGCGGTGAAACCGGCGTATCAAGCGAAGTCCGTCTATTCCTCCGGCATCCCGTTCATCTCGGACATCAAAATGCCGATGACCCGTCAGCTCGATCCCTATCTCGACCACTGGCGCCAGAACTACGACTACGTGCTGCTCTTGAATGCCGATGTCGGGCACACGCCGCTTCCCGGCACGCGCGTCGTCGCCAACGATGGCTTCGCCCGGCTCTACAAAGTGGTGCGCTGAGCCCCTCTTGCATCCCATCGATGGCCGGTCCACCATAGTCCTGTATGGAAACGTTTCCATAGTTTAGAGTAACGGGATTCGGAAGGGGGCTTGCATGTGGACGCGGCGCGGATTTCTGATCGCGACAGGTACCTTGGCGACCATTGGGGCCCGAGCCGACGATACGCAAGCCGTTCGAGATGTCCTCGCCCGCCTGATCGGGCCGCGGGCGCGCGACTTCGAGTTCCGGCTTGAACCGGCAAACCAGCCCTTCTTCGCCGTGACGCCCGAAGACGGCGCCATTCGGGTGAGCGCCGATACGCCGGTTGGGCTTGCGCGCGGTGCGTATGCTTATCTCAGCCGGACCGGTGCGGCCCAGATGAACTGGGAAGGCAATCGCGTTGCCCTGCCCGACCGACTGCCGGCGCTCAGCATTCCGCAGTCGACGACGCCGTTCCGCCACCGGGCGTATCTCAATCCTTGTGCCTTCGGCTACACGACACCATTCTGGGATTGGACGCGCTGGGAGCGCGAACTCGACTGGATGGCGCTGCACGGCATCGACATGCCGCTCGCCATGGATGGGCAGGAATTCGTCTGGCGCGCGCTGTGGAAAGATGCCGGCCTCAGCGATGCGGAATTGGACGCGTATTTCTGCGGCCCGGCCTTCCTGCCGTGGCAGCGCATGGGCAATATCGAAGGCCACGGCGGACCGCTGCCGCGCCGCTGGATCGCCCGCTCGCGCGAAATCCAATCGAAACTGCTGGCGCGCTGTCGTGACCTCGGCATGACGCCGATCCTGCCTGCGTTCGCCGGTTACGTGCCCAAGGCGTTTGCGGTGAAACACCCCGACGCCCGCATCCACAAAATGGAGCCGTGGGGCGGTTTCCACGAGACGTATTGGCTGGAACCGACCGACCCGCTGTTCGCGCAATTGCAGCGGCGCTATCTTGATCTGTATACGGCGGAATACGGCGACGGCACCTATTACCTCGCCGATGCTTTCAACGAGATGAAGCCGCCCGTGGGCTCCGATCGCTTCGCCGATCTGGCGCGCTACGGCAAGGCGTTGTTCGACTCCCTTCATGCCGTGAAACCGAATGCCGTACAGGTGATGCAAGGCTGGCTGTTCGGCATCGATCCCGACTTCTGGACGCCCGACAGCGTCAAGGCGTTCCTGCGCGACGTTCCCGACGACAGACTAATGGTGCTCGACATCGCCAACGACACTTATCCCGGCGTGTGGGAGAAGCAGAAAGCATTCGGCGGCAAAAGCTGGGTGTTCGGCTACATCCACGATTTCGGCGGCAACAATCCGCTGTTCGGCGATCTGCCGCTGGTCGAGAAGGATCTCTCCACTGTTCCGGCACGCGCCGACAAGGGACGGCTGGAAGGCTTCGGCGTTTTTCCCGAAGGGCTGAATACCAATTCGATCGTCTACGAATTCATGTTCGACCGCGCTTGGCCTCGCGCGGACGCGCCACGCGATATCAATGGCTGGCTCGCAGAGTATTTGCGTGCCCGTTACGGCCGCACCGATGCCAAGCTGCTGGCGGCATGGTCCGATCTGGCGCAAGCGGTTTATCGCGTGCCGAACTGGCGCAGCGGTTGGTGGAAAGGCTCGTTCGGCTGTTACCTCTTCACCAAACGCCCCGATCCGGCGCTCGCGGATTTCGGCAAGGAACTTGGCGATCATGTTTTGCTCGCGCGCGCGGTGAAGGCGCTGGCGAAATTGTCGCCCGCATATGGCGACGAACCGCTGTTCCGCTATGATCTCGTCGCCGCCGCCGGTCATTTAGCGCTGATCAACGCCGACAAGCTCTTGCTGCAAGCGATTAAGACCAACGACGCCCGCGTCTGGCAGCAATTCGAGCAGATTCTTCTTGCGGTGGATGCTTTGCTCGGTGCCCAGCCGTTCGGGCTGCCGCAATGGCTGGCCGAAGCGCGCGCCTGCGGCACCACGCCGGAGGAACAGACTTATTATATGGAGAATACCAAGCTGCAGATCACGCTGTGGGGCGGCGATGCCGTGCTGAAGGACTACGCCTCCAAGGCTTGGCACGGCCTGATCCGGCATTTCTACCTGCCACGCTGGCAGAAATTCCAGGCGGCCCGCGGCAAAGGGTTCGATGCAAAGCGCTTCACGGCGGACCTGATCGCGTGGGAGAATGCCTGGGTGCGCGACGGCAAGACTTACACGCGTGAAATCCCTGCCCGTCCGCTCGCTGACGTCAACCGGCTCTTGAGAATGCTATGACCGAAAAGCCCCGCTATGCCGCCCTCGACGTTTTCCGCGGACTGACGATCTTCCTGATGATCATCGTCAACACGCCCGGACCGGGCGCGGCGCCGTGGCCGTTCGTCGTTCATGCCGACTGGTTCGGCTTCACCGGCGCCGATTTCGTGTTCCCGTCTTTCCTGTTCGCGATGGGCAGCGCGCTGGTGTTTGTCCTCGCCCGCCCGATGTCGAACGGCGAGTTTCTCGCCCGCAGTTTCAAGCGCGCCGGACTGCTCCTCCTGATCGGCTTCCTGATGTACTGGTATCCGTTCGTGAAGGTCACGCCGGAAGGCCATTTCGCGCTCATTCCATTCGCCGACACGCGCTTCCTCGGCGTGCTGCAGCGGCTGGCGGTGTGCTACGCGCTGGCGGCACTGGCGGTGCGGTTCCTCAAGCCGAAGCAGATCGTCGTGCTGTGCATCGGCATCCTCGTGCTCTATTGGGCGCTGATGGTGTTCGGCGCCGCGCCGGGCATGGCGTTCGACAAGACCTACAATTTCGGCTCGGTGGTGGACCGATTCCTGATCCCGCAAAGCCATCTCTATCATTGGGACGGCGGCTTCGAGCCCGAAGGACTGCTCGGAAATCTGCCGGCGACGGTCAATGTGCTCGCCGGATATCTCGCTTGCCGCTATATCGTCACGGCGCCCGCGACCATGGGACGGGTGCAGGTCGTCGCTTTCGGCGGCGTGGCGCTCGCGATCACCGGACTGTTCGTCAGCGCGTTTGTCCCGCTGTCGAAAAAGCTGTGGACCGACAGTTTCGTGCTGGTGGCGGTCGGGCTCGATCTCGTGCTGCTGGCATTCCTGGTGGCGGTGCTCGATGTGATACGTTTGCCCGTCCGCACCGGGTTCTTCGAAATCCTCGGCAAGAATCCGCTGGCCGTGTACCTGTTCTCCGAACTTCTGATCCCGACCCAAGCGCTGGTCAAAGGCTTCACCGGGGTGGAGCCTTATCGCTGGCTTGGCGTCGAAGTATTCCAGCGCGTGGCGCCCGGAGCGGCGGGATCGTTTCTATGCGCCTTTGCCTACACCCTGGTGTGCTGGCTGTTCGGCTACCTGCTCTACCGCAAGCGCGTGTTCGTGCGGCTTTAGCGGAAAAGCATCGCGGAAGCGATAGAGGAGCACCAGCACCGTCAAGGCACCGAAGAATACCGTTGCCTGCAATAGACTCGCGAGACCGGTCGACAAGGCCGCGATCGGCGGCAGGATGGTGTCGCAGGCGACGAAAGCGAGGAACAACGCCACCGCAGCCACGAGATTGCGTCGCCCGCCGCGCGCCAGTGTCAAAGCGAGCATGGCGAAGATCGGCGGCAGGATGCCGTAATGGTGTTCCCACGCAATCGGCGACGAGATGGTCAGCGACAGCGCCGCGATGAAGAAATCGAACAGGTTGGGCGTTCGGTTCCGGCGATAGAACAGCGCGAGACCAATGAACACGACCGAACTCGCCACCGTCGTCCAGTAGACCAGCGGATGATAGGGCGCATAGTCGTGCGGCTGAAAATCGAGGTTGAAGCCATTGCCGATCAGCCGGTGCATCACGCCATTGACGGAATAGTTGCGGATGAATGCCTCGCCGTGATGCGACATGTAGGATAGCGCCGACAAATAGTCGACATGATCGGCCCAGCCGAACACCGCCATCGACGCGATGGATGTCAGCGCCAGCACGGCCGCCATCGCGCCGGCAAAATTCCACTGCCGCCGCAGCACCGCCCAAACCAGGAAAATCATGAAATGCGGCTTGGCAAAGCAGATCGCGCCGATCAGCGCACCCGTCGTCCGCATCCGGCCGGTAAAGAAGGCGTATGCCGAGAGCGCGAACCATGCGCTCAGCCAGGCCTGGATCTGCCCTTGCCGGAACGCCCACAGGATCGGGTAGAACGTCATGGCGAGAAGCGCGGCCAGCGCGGCGGCGGCATAGCGAAGACTGGTCTCGGGCCAGTCGCGCGTCGCTCGCCAGGTTAGCGCACCGGTAGCACCGGAAACGATCAGGACCGAGAGCCAGCCGACCCAGTTCAACGCGCGATCAGACACCGGGATGTGCAAGGCGTCGGGTAGCGCAAAGATCAGCAAACTGGCAGGCGGATACTGGAATTTGGTGTGCTGGTCGAAAAACACGTGCCGATAGATGGTCTCGCTGTGGCCCCCGGCATGCCACGCGTAGGCTTCGCGCATCGGCTTCCAGGAATCGTCGCCTTGGACGACGGCGATCCAGTAATGCAGCAGCCGGATGACGGAATCGTGATCCGACAACCACGCCGGAACGGCTGCCGCGAACACCGCCACCAGCGCCGCCGCCATCATCACCACGACCATTTGCCGGCCGCGCAGCGGCGCTATGCAGATATTCCCTTGTGCGATCTCATCCCGGCCCAAATCCGCCCCCTAACCTTTTGGCGCCGGGATGGGACGCGAGTACCGGCACGATCCTGCCGCATCGCAACCGCAACGGAATTTGTTTGTGCAGCAACGCCCGCGCTCCCAGCCCAGTAACATCACAATAATGGCTTATTATTGCAACTCAACAGCGATCTGCAGCGAGATCGCACTTGTTATCGGGAAGGCGACGCAGGGGCACACCGCAGGACACATCCGCCGGACCAACGCAATGATCCGTACACGTACATTTTGTACGTACGGGTGTCCGATCCTTCTCCCATGATTGTCACCGCACGAGTGTCATTCGGTCGCTAGAAAGGCCGAACTTCCCCGCGGGCGGGATCACACGGAGAGGACAATCATCAATGGCAAGCCTTAACGGGGCGTCTTCGTACGACGCCAACGGTTGGTATATCGAAAACAACTTCTGGGACACTAGTGCCTACGGGAAAGGATACACGGTCAGCGGCACGTACAATTCGTCCAATCTGACCACTGGATTGACATATTCCTGGAATTTCGGAGCACTTCCCTCCGACGGCTATTACTGGGTCCACGCCTTTCCCGACGTCGGCTTCGGCCAGGATGCCTGGAGCAAATCGACCTTTGCGCAAGGGAAGCCATACCCTCTGTCGGTCGCGCTCCTCGACAAGTACAAGGTCAATTATGACGTGGCGTTCGGCGGCATGAAGGACGGCTACAACGTCGCGCTTGAAATGTACCTGACATCGACGCCCCAGGGCGGCGCCGGGACGATCACCAACGAGGTCATGGTGTGGCTCCACACCGGCGGTTGGAAGCCCGGCGGCAACCCTGTCGGTTCGTTCTCCGATGCCAACTATTCGGGTGCGATCTACTCCTATCCGGTCTACGAAAGCGGACTGCACTTCAGCTATACCGCCGTGCTGGCCAACGCCGACGATCCCAGCGGCACGGTCGACCTCAAGGCGGTGATGCAGAAGCTGAAATCGCTCGGCATCATCAAGGGCAACGAATACATCAGCAATATTCAGCTCGGCGCGGAGATCGCGGCGGGTTCGGGCTATCTTCAAGTCAACAAACTGCAACTCGACATCCAACAGAGCGGCCAAGCCGAAGTGCTGATCGACGGCAACGGCACCAAGACCGTGAGCAGCACCCCGTCGGGCTCAGGTTCAGGCTCAGGTTCTGGTTCTGGTTCTGGTTCGAACACCGGATCGGGTTCGAATGCGCAAGGCGTCCTGGCGTCGGATTTCAACGGCGACGGCAAATCCGATGTCGTGTTCGGCAACAACGCCGGCCAGGCGCTGGTGTGGACCATGAACGGCGGCACCAAGCTGAGCGCCAGTTCGGTGCTGGGCAGCTATGACGGCTCCGGCGTGGGCATCATCGGCGCCGCCGACTTCAACGGCGACCATAAGGCCGACCTCCTGGTGCAGAATGCGGCCGGACAGGCCTTCATCTGGACCATGAACGGTCTCAGCCGCCAATCCGCCACCGCGGTCGGACAAAACCCGGGCATCGATTGGGAGGTGATCGGGGCCGGCGACTTTAACGGCGACTACAAGGCGGACATCCTGTGGCAGGACGCGAAGTCCGGCCAGGCCATGGTGTGGCTGATGAACGGGACGAGCGTTGCAAAAAACGCGACGATTGGTACGCCGGGCGCGAACTGGCGCGTCATCGGCAGCGGCGATTTCGAGGGCAACAGCCGCTCCGACATTCTATGGCAGAACATCTCCGGCCAGATGCAGATCTGGGCGATGAACGGCACCACGGTTCAGAGCAAGACCACGCTCGCCACCAATCCAGGCGCGTCGTGGAAAGCCGTCGGCACCGGCGATTTCAACGGCGACAACCGTTCCGATATACTTTTACAGAACGCAAACGGGCAAGTTCAGGTCTGGGAGATGGACGGCTCCACCATCGCTGCGAAAGGCGTGATCGCGACCAATCCCGGCTCGTCCTGGCACGCCGCCGGTACCGGCGACTACAACAACGACGGCAAGGACGACATCCTGTTCCAGAACACGTCGGGACAGATCAAAGTGTGGGCGATGAACGGCTTGTCGCTCAAAACAGAGATGGGCAGCAATCCCGGCAGTTCGTGGCTCGCCGCCGTGGCATAACGCTAGAAGATGCGTTCGGGTATCCGCACGATGTCCCCGGGATAAATGCGGGTCCTCGAATCTGCCGGCATGCTGTTTTCTTCACTGTCGTTGACGCGGCGGACATATACCTTGTCGTCATTGGCGCGATAGGTGTAGCCGCCCGCCAGCGCAATCGCCCGAAGAATGGTGAGCCCGTTCTCGTACGGATATTCGCCCGGCTTGTTGACTTCGCCAAGGATGTAGAATGGGCGATAGTTCACGACCTGGGCGTTGACCTTGGGGTCCTTCAGGTAGCCGTTCTGCAATGCCAGCGTGACGGACGCCGCGAACTGGTGCAGCGACATCCCCGCCGCCTTCACTTGCCCGATCAGCGGCAATTGGATATGGCCCGAGCCATCGATGGCGAACTCGCCGCCGAGATCATCCTCGCCGTAGACCGTGATCTTGACCTTGTCGCCGCTGCCGAGCACGTAGTGCTCGTCATCCGCCGCGGAGGACTGCGGCGCCGGCACCAAGACAGCGGTCTTCACCATCGCGTCCTGCGCTACCGCAGGGGAAAGCCCGCACGCCATCGCAAAAGCGATTGCTGCAAGAATCCTTACACCGGAGAGAACGTCAAAGCGCATCATCAAGTCCCGCCCGCATGCGTCGATGTCGTCGTATGTACTCTTCACAAATATTGATCTGAAGCAAGAGCCACAAACGAAAACGGCAGGCCCGGACGCACCGGACCTGCCGTAAAAATTCCGTTGGCGCTGGGTCAGCCGCCAACGACCGCGTGCCAGCCGAGGTCGGGATTGCCGACGATGCCCTGCGAGGCGATCGACGTGCCGTTCATCATCCACACCATGACTTCACCGGTCGACTTGTTCTGGAACAGGATGTCGTCCTTGCCGTCATTGTTGAAGTCTTCGGCGCCGACCGCCGACCAGGCGGAACCCGGATTCGTACTGATGGTCTTGTCGAGCACGATCGTCGCGCCGTTCATCTCCCACATCCGCACCTGCCCGCTGGCGTTCTGGAACACGATGTCCGAATTGCCGTCGCCGTTGAAATCGCCGGTACCAACCGCCTTCCACGACGATCCGGGATTCTTGGACACGGTCGCCTTCGAGGTCACGGTGGTGCCGTTCATCGTGTAGATCATGACCTGACCAGAAGTGTTCTGCCAGATAACGTCGGATTTGTTGTTGCCGTTGACGTCGCCGGCCCCGATCACCTTCCAGGTGGCGCCCGGGCTGTTGCCCAACGTGGCGGAGCCGGTCACCGAGGTACCGTTCACCAGCCATACCATCGCCTGGCCGGTCGAGGTGTTCTGCCAGAGGATATCGGCCTTGGCATCACCGTTGAAATCGCCGACGCTGACGATCTGCCATGCCTTGCCCGGATTGGTGCCGAGATTGGCGGTGGTGCGCACGCCGGTGGCGCTGCTCATGAACCAAACCTGCGCCTGACCGCTGGTGTTCTGGAACAGGACGTCCTCGTTGCCGTCACCATCGAAATCGGCGGCGCAGATCAGCTTCTGCGCGGTCGAGCCGCTGCCGATGACGGCATAGGAAAGCTGCTTCGTCCCGTTCATCGTCCACAGCTTGACCTGTCCGTTGGTGTTCTGGAACAGGATGTCGGAGTTGCCGTCCTTGTTGAAATCGGGTTCGAGGAAGCGGTTCGCCGTGGCCACGGGCGGCGGAGGAGGCGGCGGCGTGGTGGTGCCGCCGCCGGTTCCAGTGCCGCCACCAGTGCCCGTGCCACCGGTGCCGGTGCTGCTGTTGGGCGTTCCGAGCGTGACCGCCGACTGGCCCGCCATCTGAATATTGTAGCCGACATTGTTGATCGTCAGGTTGCCCGCACCGGCCGCCACTTCGGCACCGATGTCGATCTTCTCGACATATTCCGAGCTGCTGACGATCCCGAGGCTCACGAGCTTCTTCAACAGACCCGCAACGTCGATCGTGCCGGCCGGCGTATCGCTGTTGGTCAGGAATGCGCTGTATTCCCAGCCGAGCCCGTCGGCCCAGAAGTTGTAGATCTGCCCGGCATTCCCGTTGCCGTCGGTATAGGACGTGATCGGCGTTCCCGGATTGAATCCGCCGGTATGCATCCACACCATGATCTCGTCGGTGATGGCGGCCTCACCGCCGGTCGGGTTGTTCGACACGTACAGATCGAAAGAGACGTTGTAGCCCGCCGTCTGCCCGCCGTAGCTGACGTTGTAGCTAGCGTCGAATTTCTGGATATCGGAGATCTTCAGCGGGAAAGGCTGCTCCGCCGGATCGATCGCGGTATCCCAGGGGTCCTGGCCGTAATTGATGCTCGGATAGGCCAGAATCTCGTAGGCGTCCGGATTGCTGGGCAAGGCGCCAAAATTCCACGAGAACGACACGCCCTTGGTGATGTTGTTCGAATCATACGTGCCGCCGATCGTGTAATCGGTACCGTACTTCAGATCCGAAGATCCCCATGCATTCGTCGTCGTGTACCAGCCGTTGAGGTAATAGCCGCCATTCGGTCCCGTCAGCGTCGCCACTGTGATCTCCCTGTTTCCGTAGTGGCTGCACGCGGCCAATGACGCGAACACCACGACGCGGAAGACTAAAAGGGCGACCTTGACGACGATTGAATCCGTAGAACTGCAATTGCGGCGAATTGTGCGTATCCGTTTGCAGGACTTACCGCGCAAAAACGTCGCTGCCTTGATGTGAGATTGGATTGCGCGAAGCATCATCGATATCGACCGATGCCGAAAGAAACATGAGAACAATTATTTACCGAATATCCGAAATTCCGATTTGTAATAATGCCAAACAAACACACCCGATCGCGCGGAAAATCGGAAACAACGTCGCAGCGCGCGACATATTAGCCGCGGGACCACGAGCATTTGCGGATTGACCAGCACCGTTGTGACATCCGAGGGACAAACCTGACGGCAGGTGCACAAATCTGCGTCAGGCGCGGTAATACGATTCGTACTCCGAGGCGGCGCCGTAGGCGTAATAGCGGAAGCGTTCGCCGTGCGCCCGAACCAGAACCACGCCGGCCAGCGGCGTCCCGATCTCCGCCAACTCCCGCAGCGCGCTGGCGACCGCGCCCCGGGGGGTCTTTTCCCACCGCACCGCCATCACCATGGCGTCGGCCAGCCGGCCGATCACCTTGGTATCGCTGACGGGCAGAAGCGGCGGCGTATCGATCAAAACCACATCGAAGCGCTCGCGCAGCCGGTCGATCAGCTCGCCGACCCGCGCCGACGACAAAATATCCAGCGATGTCGAGGGTATGGCCGAACACACCAGCGCCATGGCATTCGAACGGGGGTCTTTGACCAGACAGCGATCGAGCGGCTCATTTCCCGCCAGAACGTCGATGAGATTGGGCTTGGTATTGCGCTGATCGAGGATCCTGCCGATCTGGGCGCGGCGCAGATCGAGATCGACAATCACGGTCGACAGTCCCCGTTCCGCCGCCGAGCGGGCCATGCTGACGACCAGCGTGGACTTGCCCTCCCCCGGCAGCGCCGACGACACGCCGACTACCCGTTTGGGGCGACCACGGCCGGAGAGTCCTATGTTCAATCGTCGGACCGCCTCACTGTAACCGGACTGGGGCCGCTTGAAGATGAAGTCCGCCGGCTTGTCACCGCTCTTCGACGGCACATCGGGGATCACGGCCAGGACCGGCACACCCAAAGCGGCTTCAACCTGAGACACGGTGCGGAAGCCCGAATGCAGGCGGTCCTTCATCGCCGCCAGGAACAGGCCCAGGATCAGCCCCGCCGGGACGGCGAGCATAAGCGTGCGGGTCTTCTTGGGGAAACTCGGAGCCAGCGGCACCTCGGCGGGCGAAATGACCCGCGCGTCGGGCATCTCGATCTGCTCCTGGCCCTGGGTCTGGTTGAGGCGCGCCAGCACCGACTCGTACATCTGCCGGGCCGTGGCGGCGTCTGATTGCAGCGCCAGGAGCTTCACCGAAGCCTGGTTCTGGCCGGCTCCTTTGCCCTCGGCTTGCCGCAAACTCTCCTGCAACGATCCGACATGCACTCCCGCAACGTCCATCTCGGTCCGCGCGGCGGCGACCTGGCGCTGCACTTCCTGGGCGATGCGGTCGTCGAGCTTGTCGAGTTCCGCCCGCATGTCGAGGATCTTGGGATGGCGCGGACCGTATTTGGATTCCATTTGCGCCAACTGCCCAGCCATCTGCGACTGCTGGGTGCGTAAGGTCGTGATTACCGCCGACGCGATCACCGGCGCCGCATTGGCGGCCTGCCCTGATTGGGCCAACCGGGCCAGCTGGGTATACATCGCGCGTTTGACGCCGTAATCGGCGCGGGCGGCAACGAGTTGGCCGTTGATGTCATTGATCTGCTGATCAACCACCGACTGGCCGGCACCAGTGGTCGTGATGTTGTTCTCGGCCTTGTAGAGCTGAACCGCCGCTTCGGCTTCCTGCGCCTTGCGCGACAACTCGCTGGCCCGCGCGGTCAGCCATTCGGTGGCGCGGTGGGTCGCCTCCAGCTTGGCGGCAAGCTGGTCTTCGACATACGCGGCCGCGAATGCATTGGCGAGCGCCGCCGCCTTGTCCGCATCGGCATCGCTGGCGGAAATCTTGAGCGCGGAGGAAAGCCCGACGGGACTGGCCTGAATATGGTCGAGCACCTTGATCGCCAGATCGTTGCGCGGCGACGTCGCCTCCGCCACGGGCGGCTTGCCCAGCATCTGCTTGACCGAGTTTACCGCCCCGCCAATGAGCCCGCCTTTGGAACCAACGAATTCGGGATCGCTATCGAGCTTCAGCCGTTTCACCACCCGATTGGCCAGCCCGGTCGATTTCAACACCTGCAGCTGGGTTTCGACACTGGTGGTGTCGATCGGCAGACCCGACAACACCGCGGTGGCATCGGTCAGGTTGTTCTTGCGCTGGTCGAGAATGACGACCGCATCGGCGGTGAAGATCGGCGTCATCAAAGTGACGGCCACAGCCGCGGCGGCAACGACGGTCAGCGCGGTTCCAAGGATAAGCTTGCGGTGGATCCGCAGGAAACCCAGCAGGTCGTGAAGTTCGAACGGCGGCTGCGGCGGCTCCTCCGCAGGGACCGGCGTGGCGGCCCATTGCGGGCGATATGGAGCGATCTGCCTATCCATCTTGCGGAACCTCACACATGTAGTGTCAATCCGATGCTGACCGTGTTGTCGGAATAATCGCCCAACACGCGGTTCGACGTACGGCGCTCGTAGCCGTATTCGAACCGGACCGCGGCGTAGCGGTTGACGAGATATTCGAGCTTCAGGCCGGCGCCGTAGCTCGTGTCGCTGAGCGGGCTGCCGGTGTATTTGGTCGCGATCACCGAGCCGCGCGCCGTCGCAATCAGGTTGCGCAGAATTTCGTAATCGGCACTGAGGTCGACCCGCTTGGCGTCTTCGGTCGAGATACCCGCGAAGGTGGTGTCGGAGAGCTGCCGGTTGCCGGCGAGATGCACGGTCAGCAGCGGCGTCGCGAACCAATCGAGCTGAAGGCCGTAATCGAAGCCGGAAATATTCGGGAGTTTTTGGAAATCGTTGAGGGCGAAATCCTGCTTCAAATACCCCGCGTAGAACTCGCCTCGCAGTAAGTGGCTGATGGCGAGGGTCATGCCGCCGTCATAACGATAACCGTGCGAAGCGCGATTAAGCCCGGAACGGTCCTCCCGAAGATCGAATTGGCGATCGTTGAACGTCGCTCGTACGAACGCGGCGTATCCGGGCGAGAACTCGTAGAACACCCGGACATAGCCTTCGAGCTTGTCCTCATTGCGGTCGCCGTTGACGAGAAGACCGCCTCCAGGCAGCGGTGTGTCACTCCAGTCGTAGCGGTCGAACGTGCCGCCGATGGAAAAGCCCAACGAACTCGGCTGATAGGACAGCGCGGTGCTCGCGTGTATCTGATTGAAGCGGTTCGGCTCCGTCTGGCCGTACTGGCTATCGGGCGACGACCACAGTTCATGGTACCGGCCGTAGGAAGCGCTCGCGACCAAGGTGGCAGCGTGCGAGATGTCGTAACGGCCGCGCCCTTTCACGTCCCAGTCGGTCAAGTCCTGGCTGTCGTAGTTCGAATATTTGTAGGTATCGGCGTGCGCAGATAGTTCCAGGAAATGACGTCCCCACTGCGACTGAACCGCAACCGCGGGCGACAAGGTCATGAACCAGTCCGATACAGCCGACGGCAGACGGAAGACGTTGTCGTCGTAACTGCCCACGACACCCAGCGACGGAAACAGGCGGAAGCCGCCGAGCGGGATGCCTTTGGGATCGTAGGCCGGCCGCTCGCGTTCGAGCACGCCGAGATCGGATGCGGCAGTTGAAAGAACCTTCGGCGTGGTTTGGGCGTTTGCCGAGGTCCCCAACACCAGCGTCAATGCCGCAGCACCAAAAACGCGATAGCCCCCCGTGCTAATCATCTGCCCGAGCCCCATGTTTCAAACCTGACTCTTGTATCGGGCCAGAGAGCGGGCAGCAACGCGAAAGGGGTATTCCCATGCGATCGCGCCGCTTCTAAGTACGCTAGGCTGATCATTCCGCCACAGAGCCTTCCGTGCGTGCCGGCAGGCCCCGGAACTGACGCGACTGGCTCACGGCGAGGATTGCCGTCTGGGCGAGATTGCTGGCTGCGGTCACCGCCACAAAGGCGGTCAGTCCGGAAAAGTGCAATGCGACCGGCATGATGGCACATAACGACAGCAACGAAGCGACGCGTCCGTGCAGGATCGCCGCAGTCCGTCCCATCGCAAGCAGCGGCACGGCCAGAGCCGCGCAAACCATATCGAGAGTCGCGGCAAGTGACGCTACGGCAAGAACGACCATACCGACGGTGTCGAGCTTGCCGTGAAACACAAGCTGTATCAGCGCCGGACCGTAGAACGTCAGCACAATCGAATAGGCGACGGCGATCGCCGCGAACAAGGCCACTGACCGCGCCGATACGCGGGCGAAAATGCGCGGGGTCGGAGTGCGCAAGCGCTCGGCAGCCGGCGGCAACGCCACCGAGGTCATGATCGAGGTCAATTGCCCCAGGGGATTGGTCAGCGCCTGGACGATACGCAGTCCGCCCGCCGCCTCGCGCCCGAGCATTGCCGCCGCGACCGGAATGAGACCGGTGTTGGCCATCCAGTAAGCGACGCTCGCCACCGTCAGCGGCCGCCCTGCCAGACAGAAACGGCGCCAGGACAATTCGAACAGCTTGATATCGGGCAAACGGAAATCGCGCCGGCGCAACAGCAGAACGGAGGAAGACGCGGCACAGCCGAGTCCGAGACAGGCCATTGCGACGCCGCTCGACATCACCCCGCCCCACCACGCCGCCGCGAGCGCACCGAACATGGTGACGGAAAACAATACGGCGCCGGCGACCGCGAGAATGCGCGTGCCATCGAGATAACAGATGCGCCGCCCCATCTGCTGCGCCCGCATGGTGAAAACAGTCAGACCCGCCATTAACACCAGCAACGCGAGATGCGGTGCGAACCACAACAGAACCAGTGCCAAGACGGCCATTGCCGCGAACACGGCAAAGGAGAATGCCACCGACCACAGGTAAACCGCGGCGCGCAATTCCGGCCACAGCCGTCGCGGCAACCGGTTGGCGATGGCCGGCAAGGCGTCGCCGAACAGACTGTAGAGGATGCACTCGGCCAGCATGACGACCGACCAAGCGATATTGAAGGTGCCGAACTCGCGCGCCCCGATCACCTTCAGGAGCAGGATCGTGAACACCAGATTGGCGCCGCTGTAGATCGCCTGCTCGACGATCCCCAGCATCACCGGCTTGCCCCACCGCCGGACGAGATGAAGGCGTGCGGCGATCATGGCCGGCGGAGCCCGCAAAACGGTTTCAAGCGCACTCATCCTGCCTGCCGCGATAGATAGAGAAACGCCTCGGCCGCGTGCCAACCGTGCGGGCCGGCGATACGGGCCTTGGCCCATTCGGGATCAACCATCGCCATCTTCTGGTAATCGGCCGCGGCGCCGTTGGCTTCCCAACTCTGCGGAAACATTTCGGCATTCGGCATCGGCGGCGGCGCGCTCTTCCAATAGTGGGCCTCGGCCCAAGCAAGATAGGGATAATCGCGGACATTTCCCGCACCAAACCGCAGCGGATACGGCAACCCGCCCTCTGGCAACCACCACGCCAGCGAGCGGTAGTGATCGGCCCGCCATGGCACGCGATAGGCATCCGGTAAACGCAAAGCCTTCAGCCCCGCCTTGAGC
Source organism: Alphaproteobacteria bacterium (assembly GCA_023259375.1). GTDB lineage: Bacteria > Pseudomonadota > Alphaproteobacteria > Micropepsales > Micropepsaceae > Rhizomicrobium. The sequence goes on along the minus strand of JAHFQC010000046.1, from coordinate 7,725 downwards.
CAAGCGGTCTGATACGCCGCGTGCGTGTGGCCGTCCGTCGTGCCGGCGATATGATTGCCCTGGCGGAAGCGCGCGACTTCACGCACGGCGCGCGCCACCAGCGGATGATCGTTGGCGCCCGCCAACCCCAGAAGATACAGCGTCTGGCCGATATTATCGGGCTCTTCGAGGCCGGCGTTGTTGTCGAACACGGTATCGAGGCTGTTGATCCACGGTTTGATCAAATCGAGATTGCCGGTCGTCTCAAGACACATGGCCATCATCGCGGCATCGCGCCGCCACGGCTTGTCATAGACAAAGAGATTGGGCACCGGCTTGCCGTCGACGATGTTGACCAGCACTTCATGATGCAGTGCCCGGAGACGTCCTGCGTCCGGACCAGCGAACCGCGGCCGCTTGATGCCGCCACCGGAAACAATGCGTTCGGTGCCGATCCAGATGCCGCTTTCGTCCTCGCGAAGGCGCAGCCGTTTGCCGCCGACCATCACATCCACGGCCGTCTCGGTGGCCCGGATGGTTTCGCGCGTGACGGCGCCGCGCCACACGATCTCGCCGGTCTTGATGTCCGAAAGCGTGCCGCGCCGATACAGCAGCTTGCGACGGAGCCCTTCGCCGAACACGAAGAAACGCGACGACGGCACCGGCGCCGCCTCGCCGCCGCAGCCGGAAACAGTAGGCGCAACCAGGGCGGCCGCAGCGCCGGCGCAAAATGTGCGACGGTCGATCAGCGGGAAAATCCGATCAGCACGACACCGGCAACAACCAGCAGGCTGCCGATGATGCCGGTTGTGGTCACAGTTTCACCGAGCAGGAAGACCGACGAGATCACCACGCCGACGATCGCCAGCGACACCAACGGATAGGCCATCACCAGCGGAATGCGCGACAGGCACAACAGCCACAGTACGGCGCCGATGCCGTAGGCCGCGAGTCCGGCGATGACTTGCGGCGTCGAGAAGATCGTCAACAAGGTCTGGGCTGGGCCGCCCGCCATCGCGGTCCGCACCGCCGGCATGCTCATGCCCGATTTCATCAGCAATTGCGCCGCCGTGGATAGCCCCACGCTGACGAACGCCAGCAGCCAGAAACCCAAGGGAATGTCGTATCGCATCAATCGTTCCTATTCGTATTGCACGGCTGCTTGATAGGTCTTCATCTGCCCTGCTGCTCCCAGCGCGTTCAGATGGGTTTTCCAGGACTGCAAATTGACAACCAGCAACAGCGCCGCAATCGGCAACAATACCGCCGCCGACCAGCGTGGCAACACTTTGGCCATCACCAGCGCCAATGTGACGATGAACATCGGCAGATAATTGGGCGCGAACAGAAAGGCGCTGTCGCTGCCGTATACCGCGTGCAGCACGACACCGAACAACGGAAACAGCGGAATGAACCACTGACGTGACGGCAACACGCGAAACGCCGCCAGCAATATGCCGAGCGCCGCCAGCGAGGTCAGCAGGCCAGCCATGCTGTCGGGCGGCAACAGACCGAGGATATGCACCGAGGTGGTCTTGGCGCCGATCTCGACGTAATGCCGCTCTTCGAGAAAATTGAACGGGATACCGATCCGCTTGCGCAGAAACAGCCATTGCGGCGCCCACAAGACCAGCACCAGGAGCACGCCAAGCCCCGCCTCGCGCACGGATCTGCGAGCATTTGTGCCGTTGGCCGCGAGGAACGCCCGCACCCCACGCCGCAACGGTTCGAAGTCGATCCGCCTGAGCAGCCACACCATGGCGTTGGTCACGACCATGGAAAAACTCGCCGTCAACGCGGCTGCGCGGCGCCAGCGCGTCTGCTCGCCTGTCAGCAGCAGCATAGCAACCAGCACCGATGCACCGCCGGCCATATGCGCTTCCGGCAGGCTGGACCAGAACACAAATCCCGCCGTTGCACAGAACAGGAGAACATGCGCCGCGGCCATCCAGGGCGCGATCGCAAAGCGCCGCAACACGACATAGAGAAGTCCCGCCGTCGCCGTTGCGATCAGAACACTGACCAGAGGAACGCTGGTCTGCGCCGGCAGGCTGAACACGTGCGCCAAGACAAGTTGATGAAAGACGAAGATCCAGCCCTGCAGCGGGTGAACCTTGAGACGGTAATAGTTCGCGGCCTCGCCGGTGTAGTCCGCAAGCACGCGGCCGGTATCGGCGTCGAACATCGTATTTTGCGCCGGGACCAGGCCGCCCATCGCCGATGCCGCCGTCCAGCCAATCGCCGCCGCCACGGCAACAACCGACACAAACAGCACGGCATCAAGGGTGCGCACCCGCGCGCCCGGCACCGCTATGACCGGCATCACCGTCATCGCTAGAGCGCCGCCGTGCCAAGGGCGAGAACGGTCACTGCGATTCCCAGCGTCACCCGGTCGCGCAGCGCGAACACTAAGGGATCGTCGGGAACATGCTGGCGCTGGCTCATCATCGTAAAGCGCGCAACCCAGTAGAGCAGCAGCGGACAGACAAACCACAGGAACTGGACATGATGATAAAGGCTGCGGGCGGCGTCGGATGCAATGTAAAGCGCCAGAACGATCACCGAGGAGTAGCCGGCCGCCGCCGCCAGTCCGGCCAGCACGTTGATGTCGACCGCCTTGTAGTTCCGATTCGAGGGATCGCTGAGACCGGCGTTGAGCCGCATCACCATTTCGGAATGGCGCTTGATGATCGCGAGGAACAGGAACATGAACATCGAAAAGGCCATCAGCCATTCCGAAAGCGGGGCTCCGATAGCTTCGGCACCGGCCACGACGCGGATGGTGTAGAGCCCGCCGAGCGTCACCACGTCGATGATCATCTTGCGCTTGAGCGAGAACGAGTACGCCATATTGACGGCGAAATAGACTGCCAGCGCGGCGAGGAAATCGAGATTGACTAATGCGGCCAGTGCGAACGCCGCCGCCAGCAAAAGAACACCGGCCGCCGCCCCTTTCAGCACCGGCACATCACCGCTGGCGAAGGGACGTTTGCGCTTGGTCGGATGGGTGCGATCGGCTTCGATATCGACAAGATCGTTCACCACATACCCGCCGGACGCACACAGCGAGAAGGCTACGAACGCCAGGAGGCTGTAGAGAATATTGTGCGCGGTAAACATGTGCGATGTCAGCATCGGCACCAGGACCAGCGCATTCTTCGCCCACTGATGCGGCCGGATCATCTTGATCCAGGGTTTCAGCGACGGCTGCGCCGGACTGATCCGTATCACCTCCTGCCCCATCCGCAGGCGGCGGACAAGCCCGTCGGGAGCGCCAACGGCGATTGCTTTGCGCGCGTGCTGCCACACTTTGAGATCGGCCGCCTCGTTGCCGGCATAATCGAAATTGCGCTCGCCGAATTCGGAAACCAGCCGCGCCGCCTTGCGCGAGGACTTGAGGTTCACGCTCGCGTCGGATGCGAACCATTGGTTGAAACCGAGATGATCCGCGATGGGCCCGACGATACGGGCATCCGATGCCGATGCCAGAACGACGCGGCGCCCGTTCGCGACGGCCTCCCTCGCCAACGCGATCACCGCCGGGTTGTACGGCAGCGTCGCCGGGTCGAACGAGAACCGCTCGGCGAGCTTCTGCTTCAGGACATTCTTTCCTTTGGCCAGCGCCGGCAAAGCCCGCAAGGCCGCCAGCGGGTTGCGCCCAAGGACGCCGAAAAAGCTCTCCACTAGAAGATCCGAGCGAACCAGCGTGTCATCGAGATCGATCACCAGCGGCACATCAGCTTCTTCATTGCTGGTTGTCCGAACTAGCTGGGCGTCCATGTCGGCCTCCACGTTTGCATCACGGGCTGCGGCCTGACGCGCTGTCGCGCCCTCAGACCGAAATAGGTCCACGCCACCAGCGCTGCGGTGACGAGATTGTGAATGCGCAATCCGGAATCGGAGATGCTCATGACGGCGATGAAAACGAGCCAGCCGAGCGGAACCGAGGCGAACAGAACGCCGGGTCGCACCGCGAACCGGAGAGCATTGCGCAAACCCGTCACCATCATGGCGAAGAACAGGCCGGCGCCGATCAACCCGAAATCGATCAGCAACTCGAGATAGCCGCTTTCGAAAGTGAAGAACTTCGCGTGATACGGAGTGAGGATCCGCAACCCTTCCGCCGGCTCATTCCACGCGCCGTTGAAGAAATTGGAGTAGCCCCAGCCGAACAGCGGATGCTGTCCGAAATAGTCCGGCCACACCTGGAAGACGCGCCAACGCCCGCTCATGCCGGCATCGCGCCCGACCGCGTGCAGGAGCACCGACGGACCGAGGCCGACCACCATCACCACGGCAAATACCAGGGCGATGACATAGAACGGCAGCAGTTTCGAACGCCGCGCGTGGAGAACGACGCCGGTCATCACCATTGCGCCGATGACCGCACACAAGAGCGCACTGGCTGCCCCGGCGGCGACCAGTGCCACCGCGTGGCCAAACGCCAGCAGGAGAAATCGTCCGCGCCGCGGCCTCATCATCGCGCGGCCGTAGCTGGCCAGAAATGACAGTCCGAAGAACGTGCCGGCAAGGTTCTTGTGCGCGAACATCCCGCCATACGGCCTGAGACCCAGCAGCGTGGCGCGCTCCATGTGGTCGTAGGCGAAATGCGATTGCACCGGATAGATCAGCCAATGCACTACCAAAACAAACGCCGACAGCGTCACGAACAGCGACAGCAGCCGCTCGACCGTGAAATGTCGCGCCATATGCAGGCCGAACAGCAGCGTCATCACGAACATGAACAGTTTGGTGGCGACGAGCTGGCTGTCGGGCGGCGCGAACACGTAGGACAACAGTGCCGATGCGAGGAACAGTCCGAACCAGCGGTTCTGCGCGAACAGGCGGATGGGGTTGATCAGTTCGTCGCGGAGATAGAACAGCAGCACGACGTATAAGCCCATCCACATCGCCGTGTAGGTCGAGGACGTGCCGGCCTTCGCCATCACCCAGCCGGTCGTCGTCGTCTGCGAAAACAACGCGTAGAGGGCGCCGCACAACATCAAGAGATAGGCGGCGGTGAAGACATCGCAATAGAGCGCGCTGCGGCGGCGTACCGCCATCGGCACGACGCGCGGAATGTCGTATGGGAATGTCACGTCGCTCACAGCCCACCTGCCATACTGAGGAAGGCTTCGGCGGCACGATCGAGCCCGCGCGACGCTGCGGCCCTCCGGGCGCGTTCGGAGAACGCCGTCCATTCGTCCGGGTTTGTGGCCAGCGAGAACGCCTTCTCGGCCCAGACCGTGACATCGAGCGGCAACACGTGGCCGTTCGATCCCGACACCACCACGTCGTCGGCCGCGCCGACATGCGGCGAGGCCAACACAGGAACGCCGCACTGCAGCGCCTCGTCGCAGACCAGGCCCCACGGCTCCCACGTCGATGGCAGCAGGAACACCCGCGCCTGAGCATAAACACCGGCCATTTGCTGCCACGGTACGGCACGCTCGTGCGTGAAACCGATATCAGCCGCTTTGAGACGAGCCAGAACCGCCTCTTCTGCCTCGCCCGTTCCGACGATGAGAACGCGCAAGTCCGGCAATCGCGGCTTCAACGCCTCTGCGACCGCGGCAAAGAACGAGACGTTCTTGTGCATGTCGTTCATCTGGGCGCACCACAGCAGATGATACGGCCGCTCGGCAAAAGGCGGCACATGCTCCGGCATGTCCCAGGCGGGCGCCAGCGGAACGCGATAAATGCGCGATGACGCAATGCCTGCGCCGCGGAAATAGTCCAAGCCCTTTTGCCCCGGCGTCACCACCGCCTTGCAGCGCGCCAGCACCAGCGGGCGGATGATGCGATGCGCCAGCGAGGCCGGCATCGTCTCGCGCCAACCTTCCGTGATGAGTCCCATCGGCACGCCAAGAAGCGCTGCCCACGCCGCACCCATCAGCATGGTCGGATAGAAGCCGTTGATGAATAGAAAGTCCGGACAGGTGGCGGCGAGCGCCGCGCCGACGCCGGAATTGATGTGAGCGTAGCGCCCTGGCCCCAAACCGATGGAACGGCCATTGAGAACGACATGGGGATAGGCCGCAGGTGTATTGTCGCCCCAGCTGCGGTTGCCTTCCTTGGCAGAGCAGGACACAACCGAGAGCGCCAAGCCCGCACGCGAGACGGCGTTGTAAAGACGGTTCGTATACGGCGTCACCATGTTGTTGAGTATAGTGATGCGCTTCACGGAAACGGCGGGCGCTTCTGCACGCATCAGGGATGGCGCGAGATGATCCATCAGCGTGTCGCAGGGATCGTCAGGCGCACGTCCGCGGGAGCACAAAGGCGCCACAACGTATGCGCCAAGCGCTGCTGGAAATGCGCGGCGGTATAGTGACGGCAATAGCGCGCCCGCGCCGCTTCGCCCAGTGAAACCCGCAACTCCGGCGCAAGCAGCAGCCTTTCGAGCGCATCGGCGATCGCATCGACCGACCGGCTGGGAACGATGAGCCCGCTTTCGCCATCCGCGACTAGATCGGGAATGGCGGCTTCGTCCGAGGCGATAATCGCCTTGCCTGCCGCCATGGCCTCGATCACCACCAGCGGCTGGCATTCGAAATGGTACCAGGACGGAAACACGAAAACGTCCGCCTCGCCCAGCAGCGCCGCCTTGCGCGAACCGCCCACCGGACCGACCCAGCTCACCGGCGGACCGGCGGCGACAATGCGATCCGCGACGTCGGGCTCGGCACCGGCGCCGGCAAACACGAGATTGTGCTCGACACCGCGGGCGAGAACACGCCGGCTGGCTTCCAGAAGGTCGAGCGGCCCCTTGCTCTCGTAAAGATTGGACAGGAATAACACCGTGGGAATACGGCGCAGGCCCTCCACCGGTGTAATGGTGCCAACATCCAGTCCATTCGCGACAACGTGAAACCGCGTCCGCGCCACCACTGGCGCAACATCGCGATAAAGCCGTTCGGAAAGATGGATCACCTCGGCGCCGCCGAACACCCAGCGATACGCCATGCGCATCAGGTGCGAACGCGCATAGCTGTCGCGCAGGCCCTTCATGTGCAGGTGGAACACGCGCTTGACGCCCGCCATCCGGCACAGCGTGACGAGCACGGCGTCGCGCCAGAACGCGAACCCCACGACGTTGATGGTCAAGTACATCGCGGCCGGACGGGTCACGAGTGCGCGAGCGACTTCGGCACACAGCTTCAGCGAAGCCCACAGCTTGCCGAAACCGAACCGCTGCAAGCTCTCGAGCCCGGCGTTGACGCGGATCGGAATCACCGTCACGTCGAACAACGCCCGCACGCTTTCCGCCGTTGCCGCAGCCTCGCCCATCACCGCCGCACCGTGCAGCGGCGGCGGCCGATGGCACACCATCAACAGACGCGGTTTTCGTGGAAGCGTTCCGTGCACGGATCAGCTCGCCGCCGCCGCCGGAACGGTCTCGCCGGTCCAGAACTCATTGACCAGACGCACCGTCGAACGAATGTTGGTGCGGCTGGAGGCGCCGAACACCAGCGACTCGATGTGATCCTGGCGGCAAACATATTCGACCGCCTCGCGCGGCGAGATCGCGCCCGACGCGAACACGCTCATGGCAATCGGCCGGAAGCGGCGCGTCGCGATGACCTTCTCGTAGGCGGCGATGCCGCCGCTCATGCGGAAACCGATCTTGTTGATATTGGCGCAGACGATGGGATTGTCGATACCGACCTTCTCGAGCGCATCGAGCAGCATCGGCACGTTCATGGTGATGAACCCCGGCTCAGCGTCGTATTTGGATTTCACATG
>JAHFQC010000121.1 GCA_023259375.1 Alphaproteobacteria bacterium | reverse complement strand
CCGCTGTCTCAGCACTTGGCCTTGAAGCCGTCGTCGGTGCGCTCGAAAAGCACGATCGGCGGCGTCACGGTGACGCCTTCGTAAGTGACGGCAGGTACCGAAACTTCGAACGCGTCGTCGGTAAAGCCGTTCATGTCCAGCCGGATCTGAAAAGCGAACGCATTGGTGTCGGTTGCGCCGGTGCTGATGAAGCGGTCGCCCTGTTTGACGGCGCCGCGGATCGGTTGCGACAGTTCCTCGGGCCCGCTTTCGGAAAACCAATCGGTGATGAAATCGAAGGTGTGGCTTGCCTTCCAGCGGATGCGCACCTTCTCGGCGGCAAAGGCGAACGGACGCGAGCGGTCGATCCACCAGCGGTTCAGGGGATCGCTGGCGGCGGCTTTGGCGCCGGACGTCTCGTAATTCTTGTCGACGATGACGAACACCGAGGGGAACACGCCCGGCAAAACCTTGACGTCGACATAGACAAAGCGTTGGCCGTCCGGCAGCGCGGCCCGGTATTCGACGCCGTCATGCAGCGGGACGCAGCGCGTGTCGGCCAGCCCCGGCTGACAGAAAATTGCCGCCGACACGGCCAGAAAAACGCCGGCCGAAGATAAGATCTTGGCAGTCATTAAGGCCCCCAAACGTCTGATTACCATAGCACAATTGCCCTCCGGTTGTAGGGGGCCGAAGTGCGCGGATTCGATTCCGGTTAATGGCTGGCGTTTTGAAGTCGGGGCCGTATATTCCGGGCCTTTCCTGAAGGGTATCAATCGTGACGACAAAAAGCGTGAAGAAGGTCGTGCTCGCCTATTCGGGCGGGTTGGACACCTCGGTCATTCTTAAGTGGCTGCAGACCGCGTACGGCGCGGAAGTGGTCACCTTCACCGCCGATCTGGGCCAGGGCGAAGAGCTTGGTCCGGCGCGAAAAAAGGCGGAAATGCTGGGGATCAAGCCGGAGAACATCTTCATCGAAGATCTCCGCGAGGAGTTCGTCCGCGACTACGTCTTCCCGATGTTCCGCGCCAACGCGCTGTACGAGGGCGTCTACCTTTTGGGCACGTCGATCGCCCGGCCGCTGATCGGCAAGCGCCAGATCGAGATCGCCGAGCAGGTCGGCGCCGATGCCGTCTGCCATGGCGCCACCGGCAAGGGCAACGACCAGGTCCGCTTCGAGCTGGCCTATTACGCCAACAACCCCGACATCAAGGTGATCGCGCCCTGGCGCGAGTGGGACCTGACGAGCCGCACCAAGCTGATCGAGTTCGCCGAGCAGTACCAAATTCCGATCGCCAAGGATAAGCGCGGCGAGGCCCCGTTCTCGGTCGACGCCAACATGCTGCACTCCTCGTCGGAGGGCAAAATCCTCGAAGATCCGAACGTCGAGCCGCACGTCGACGTATTCCAGCGCACCGTGTCGCCGGAAGCCGCGCCCGACAAGGCGACCATCATCGAGATCGGCTTCGAGAAGGGCGATCCGGTCAGCCTCGACGGCAAGCCGCTGTCGCCCGCCCAAATGCTGATGGCCCTCAACGCGCTCGGCCGCGACAACGGCATCGGCCGCGTCGATCTGGTCGAGAACCGCTTCGTCGGCATGAAGAGCCGCGGCATCTACGAGACCCCCGGCGGCACCATTCTCTACACGGCCCATCGCGCCATCGAGTCGATCACCGTCGACCGCGGCGCCATGCACCTCAAAGACGAGCTGATGCCGAAATATGCCGAGCTGGTCTATTACGGCTTCTGGTTCTCGCCCGAGCGCGAGATGCTGCAGCTCGCCATCGACAAGAGCCAGGAATGCGTCACCGGCACGGTGCGGCTGAAGCTCTATAAGGGCAATGTCATCGTCATCGGCCGCGCCTCGCCGTATTCGCTTTATTCGCAGGACCTCGTGACCTTCGAAGACGATCACGGCGCCTACGACCAGAAAGACGCCGCCGGCTTCATCCGCCTGCAGGCCCTGCGTCTCAGGACCCTGGCGATGCGGAAGCGGAAGACGGGGAAATAATTTCTGTCCTCTAGGGCAGAGCGCGAACGGCGGGCCTCTGGTCCGCCGTTTTGCATTTGGGCGCCATGCCGCCCAGCTACGCCACCAACAGCTTTACCGCGAATTCGTCCATCGTCTTTTGCGACACCGAGGTGTTGTTGAGGAGGACGAGGGTGGTCTGGTCGTCGAAGCGGTGCGCCAGGACCGAGCGATAGCCGTCGACGCGGCCGGTTTCCCAGGCATAGACCCGCGGAAACCCGTCGGCGAACAGTGTCTTCACCCGCCCGCCCAGCGCATAGTCCTGGTCCGGCCACTGCACCGTGGTCAGTTCGCGCTTGCTCTTGGCCGAGAGGAAATTGCCGTCGAAGATGGCATGGGCCGCCGCCAGAAGGTCCCCCGCCGTGCTGGCGAAGCCGCCGCTCGCGGCCAGGTAATAGGGCCGCGCGTCGGCGGGCTGGCGTTCGAGCGGCGCCACGCTGCGGTAGCTGACGGCGATGTCGGCGGGATCGACCGGCGCGGTATGGCTGAGCCCGAGCGGGGTGGTCACCAGTTCCGATATCACCGCCGCGTAAGGCTTGCCGGTCACCGCCTCGATGATGGCGACCAGGATGATCCAATTCGTCAGGACATAATCGAACGCCTTGCCGGGCTCGAAGCCGAGATCGCCTGAGCAATAGCGGGTCACCGCTTCGCCCGCAGTGATCGGCGCCTGGGCGATCGAACGGTCGGCCTTGAGCGCTGGCAGGTAGCCGTTGGGAATGCCCGAGGTGTTCGACAGCAGCCGGCGCAGGCTGACCTTGCCGCCGGTATCGGCGCGATAGGTCGGCAGATAGCGCGTGATCGGCGCATCGATGTCGATCCGTCCGGCCTCGGAAAGGCGCAGCAGCGCCGTCGTGGTCAGCCATTTGGAGATTGAGGCGATGGCATAGGGCGTATCAATCGTGGCGGCGCGGCCCGCTTCGATATCGGCAAAGCCGATGGCACGATGATAATCCGGCTTGCCGGCCTTGCCGATCAGCACCATGCCCTGAAACGACTGGTCCTTGGCATAGCTGTCGATAACGGCCTCGCGGCTGGCGCCGGTGGCGATTCCTGCGCCGGCCAAAGTGCCCAGTCCCAGCGCGGTTCCGCCGGCGAGAAAGCTGCGTCGTAACATCCCCAAATCACCCGCTGGCTGCAGGACGAAGTTGATGGACCTTTGGGCTGGTTGTCACGTGAAAGTGCATTAACCGCGGGGGGCGGACGCCTTTCCCGCCTGCGCGCGGATTGTGTTGCTTTTTTCGTCAAGGCCGGGCTTGACCCGGCCATCCATTCTGTAGTCTGCACCAGTACCGGCAAAACACCTGGATAGCAGCACTTCAAGCTGCGCCATCGTCTGGATGGCCGGGTCGAACGCCCGGCCATGACGGATTGGAAAAATGAACGTCAACTCCAAGCAACACGAATACTGGAACGGCGAAGTTGCCACTAATTGGCTGTCGCGGCTCGAACACTTCGAGCGCGGGCTGCAGGGCGTCAACGATGCCCTGATGAAGTTCGCCGATCTGAAGCCCGGTATGGATGTGCTCGATATCGGCTGCGGCGCCGGCACCACCACCGAGGAGATCGCCTCCCGCGTCTATCCCGGCCGGGTGCTCGGGCTCGACATTTCGAAGCCCTTGATCGAAGCGGCCCGCGCCCGCTCTTCCGGCGCGACCTCGTTCATCGAAGCCGATGCGTCCGAGTTTCCCTTCACGCCGGAGTTCGATCTCGTCTTTTCGCGCCTCGGCGTGATGTTCTTCGTCAATCCAGTGGCGAGCTTCGCCAATATCCGGCGGGCGCTGAAGCCGGGCGGAGTGATGAAATTCCTTTGCTGGTGTCCGCAGAGCGAGATTTCCTACCTGTCGGAGCCCTATCGCCATGTCCGCGATCTGCTGCCGCCGATCGATCCCACGCCCGACAACGAGCCGGGGCCGTTCGGACTGGCCGACAGCGCCCGCACGCTGCGGCTCTTGGAGGATGCCGGTTGGCACGGCGTCCGCATCCGGCGCACCACGCCGCCGTCGCTGATCGGTGCGACGCCGGAAGAGGCGGCCGAGCAGGTGATGAATATGGGTCCGCTGGCGCGTCTGTTGCGCGGCGCCGACGATGCCACCAAGGCAAAGGTTCTCGCGCGCATCACGCCGCTGATGGACAAATGGCGCACCGAGAACGGCATCGAGCCTCCGGCCGCCTGCTGGCTGGTGGAAGCTAGGGCGTAGCATATCCCATTGTCGTCATGGCCGGCCCTGACCCGGCTATGACGAAAGTGAACGTCGGATGGCCGGGGGCTGTGGCGATAAGAGGATAGGGCGCCCACGCCCCCGAACTTCGCAGCGTCATTGCGTTACGCTAGGATCGTCCTCGAACAAGGGGGCGATTCATGCGACCGTTACGGCTCATCCTGATCGCATTACTGACCGGTCTCGGCGGCTGCGCCCATCTCGAGAGTGTCTATCGCCCCGCTGATACGGTGGCATTGAAAAGCCCGCCGCCGCCGCCCGACAGCCGCTGCGATGCGCCCGCCGACGCCTCGACGCCGTACGATCTCGGCCATCTCAAAGACTGCACCGCGCCCGATACCCTCGTATTGTTCGCCTTCTCGGGCGGCGGCATCCGGTCGGCGGCGTTCGGTTATGGCGCGCTGACGGCGGCCCATGCAGCCAAAGTGGGCGACGACAAGCATCCCTTCTCGCAGGACATCGATGTGGTGTCGGGCGTTTCCGGCGGCTCGTTCACCGCGGCGGCATTCGCGACCCATCGCGAGGCGCTGTTTCCGGCCGCGGGCGCCAAGGACTATTACCGCGACAATTTCCTGACCCACGATTTCTTTTCTGATCTCCTGTCGATCTATTTTGCGCCCTGGCACTGGCAATGGATGCTGCCGAATTATTCCTCCCAGGACGAGATGGCGAAGCTCTATGCGGCGATGCCGTTCTCCGGGCCGTCCGATCCGGTGTTCGCGAAGAACTATGGCGAGCTGGCCAAGGCGGGGCGGCCGCTGCTGGTCGTGCAGGCGACCGATTACGGTAACGAGCAGCCCTTTACGTTCACCCAGCCCGACTTCGATCTCATTTGCTCAGACCTGAATGAATATCCGGTCGGCAATGCGGTGGCGGCGTCGAGCGCGTTCCCGGTGCTGTTCTCGCCGATCCGCCTGACCAACCATCATTTCGATGGCCGCGGATACTGTTCCAACCATCGTCCGGAGTGGATCGATCGCGTGCTTGACGGGCCGGAGCCCGAAAACCTGTCGCGGCTTTATGCCCGCGCCCGCATCGCTGCCGATTATCTGCCGCCCAAGCCGGGTGCGCCCAAACCGAAAGGCGATCCGCCGCGTTCGGTGTTCCTGCAGGACGGCGGCGTCACCGACAATGTCGCGCTGCGCGGCTTCGGCAATACGGCGCTGCCGTATATCGGTGATAACGGCGCGGGCTGGTCGGAAGAGGTTCGTGCCAGCCTTTGCCGCGGCGGCTGGGATCGCATCCGTCATATCGCCGCGATTATTGTGGATGGCGAAGCGCAGCCCTCCAACCAAGTCGCATCGCTGCCGTATCTGAGCGACTTGCTCTTGATACTGAATGTCACCTCCAGTGCGATGATCGATGCCAACGGCTTCGAGACCATGCTGGCGACCGATGCGTATACCCGGCAGTTGGCCGCGCAATTCAAAGCGCTCGATTGCGGCAAAGGGCCGTCGCCGGGCGTTTCGGCGTGGTTCGCGCGGGTTTCGTTCCAGGATCTCGCCGAGGACACGGTGCTGCCGCCCGAAGCCTGCGACCGCCACGCGCCGGAAGGCTGCACCCTCGGCGATATCGCCCGCAGCGATACCTCGCTCGATTTCAGCGCGGCGCAGGTCGATGCGCTGGTCGCGGCGGGAAAGAGCGCGTTCTCCTGCAATCTGAAACTGAAAGGTCTGATGGCGAAACTGAACGCGACTCAAGATGCGGCGCCGCCGCTGGCGTGCCGGACGCGCAGGCCTTAAGGCAGCAGCCGGTAGTTCGGATTCTTCTCGCCCTTGCCGAGATCGCTTTCGTGCCAGGCGATGAAGAACAACAGCACCCAGTTCGACCGCCGCGAATAGCCGTAGGCCGGATCGGAGGCGATTATCAGCTTGCCGGTCCTGGTGTCGGAGACAGTGGCGGCGAATTTGGCGATGCCGTCGTCTTCCTGCTGCTTGAACAGGTTCAGTTCCGGCGTCGTCAGCGAGGTTCCCAGCGGCAGGAACGGCACCGGCAGGCTGGGCAGGCCGGCGACGGTGGCGATCTCGTTGGTCGACAAGGCGCCAATCCGCGGGGTCAGAATGGCATCGGCCTTGTTGCGGTCTTCGGAGAAGGCGATACCGCGGCGCAAGATATGGTCCTTGATTGCCGCTGCCGCGTACGGAGCATCCGGGCCGGTCAAATACTGGCCGTCGAAAAAGAGCTTGTAGCCCGGAGGAATCGACGCCGCGAGGCTTTCCGCGGCGCGTTCGGCCGCCGTCGAAACAAGCAGTTCCTCGATGGCGCTGCGCCCCGGGCTGGTTTGGCGGGCCGTCGTGCAGCCGGTCAGTACAAGCGCGGCCAGGACAGCGGTCAATTTGGCGATCATGTGACAATCTCCTCGCCTGCGGAAATGCCTCGCAGCAGGCTGCGTTCCGCGCTGTTGATGACCATTTTTCAACATCGCGCGAACATTCGCGCACTTGCCAGCGGGCGGAGGTTCGGGAATTGTCCTGGCGCGGGAGGGACTAATGCCAAAACTGCTGATTATTCAGGCGGCGACCTATCGGTCGGAGACGGACCGCCGTCCGATGCGCATCAAGAAGCGCCGGCTGGTCGGTGTGATCATGCCGTATCTGGCGGCCTTGGCGCCCCAGGACTGGGATATCAAGCTGCACGACGATGCCATTTCGGAACCGCCGTATGACGAGCATTTCGATGTGGTGGCGATTACCTGCCGCACCGTGAGTGCCTACCGCGCCTACGAGATGGCCGAAAAATTCCGCGCCCGCGGCGCCAAGGTTTTGCTCGGCGGACCGCACGCGACCTTCAATACCGCCGAGATGGTCGAGCATTGCGACGCTCTCTGCGTCGGCGAGGGCGAGGAGATCTTCACTGAGGCGCTGCTGGATGCTGCCGCCGGACGGCTGAAGCAGATTTATCGCCGCGATACGTCGGCCAGTCTGGTCGGTCTGCCCAAGCCGCGTTGGGATCTGGTGGACATGAGGAATTACGTGTTCTACCGCCCGTTCGTGATCCAGCATTCGCGCGGTTGTCCGTATACGTGCGATTTCTGCGCCGAGCGGCGCCTGTTGGGCGATTACGGCTATCGCGACCGTCCCGCCGAGGAAGTGGTGGAGGACATCAAGCTGTGCGGCGGCAAGCACATCTTCTTCGCCGCCAGCCAGTTCGTCGGCCACAAGGGCCGCTGCATGGATCTTTTGGAGAAGATGATCCCGCTCAAGGTCCATTGGTCGGCACTGTTCTCGCCGCGCTTCGGGCTGGACGAGAAATTCCTCGATCTCGCCAAGCGGAGCGGCCTGTTGCACGTCAATATGGGCATCGAAAGCATCTCCCAGGGCACGCTCACGACCATGCACAAGAGCGTCAACCACGTCGACACCTACCGGGAGATGATTCGTAACCTAAACAAACGCAACATCTCCTATTCGTTCAATTTCGTCATCGGTGCCGACACCGATACGCCGGACGTGTTCGACGAGACCGTGAAGTTCCTGATGGAGATGAAGGTCCCCGCCGCCTATTTCAACGTCATGGTGCCGATGCGCGGTACGCCGCTCTACGACCGCGCCAAGCAGGACGGCCGCATCATCGACGAAGAGAACATGGACCGCTGGGCCGGCGTGAAGTGCTACATGAAGCCCATGAACATGACGTCCGACGACCTCGTCAAAGGCGTCAAGCGCATGCAGAAGCAGTTCTATTCGCTGCCCAAGGTGCTCGGCCGCCTGCGTTTCCCGCCGCGTTCCTATGCCGACTTCGCCAACTGGGAAGTCTGCCTCAGCCAGCGCGCCGTCGCCGACAGCGAGATCATGAACGAGTTCTCGGAGTTCTAAAAAAACGGCGGGCCGGTCTGTCCGTAGACACCGAGCCCGCCATAAGTGCATACGGGCCCTCAGGGAGGAGAGGCCCGGTAATCCCGGAGAGAGGCGGGACATGTACAGCGACAGGACATTCGCTCTGCCCCCCTATTGAATCAATCTGATCGAAGACCTAAAATTCATAAGTTAATCCTTATGAATGCTCCGCCATGGATTTTCGCCAGTTCCGCTATTTCATCGTAACCGCCGAAGAACTGCATGTCGCGCGCGCGGCCGAGCGGCTCGGCATTGCCCAACCGGCACTCAGCCAGATGATCCGGGGCATCGAGGAGCGGGTCGGCGCGCGTCTGTTTCACCGTGCCCACCGGCGCATCGAATTGACGGCGGCGGGCGTGGCGTTCCTGGCGGAAGCGCGGCTGGCGCTCGAACATGCTGAGATGGCGGCCAAGGCGGCACAGCGGGCCTCGCGCGGCGAGACCGGGCGGGTGCGCATCGGTTACGTGTCGAGCGCGCTGCTGGAAGAGACGTTCCTCAACGCGCTGGCTTTATATCAGCAGAAAAACCCCGACGTGGTGGTGGATCTGGTGCTGCGCAACACGGTCGGGCACATCGCTGCGATGCGCAGCGAGGATCAGGACGTCGCGGTGACGCGCGGACCGGCGCCGGGCGTTCCGGATGGTTTCGATGTGCGCCCGTTCTCGCGCTGGCCGCTGGTCGTCGCGGTTCCCGCCCGCCATCCCTTGGCCGAGCGCCGCACCTTATCGCTCGATGATCTGCAGGACGAGACGTTGCTGATGCCGGACGATCCGCCGGGTTCGGGTTTGGCGCACACGGTCGCGCAGACGCTCGCGCAGCATGGTTTTCTGCCGCACCGCGTGATCCGCGTGACCGAAGTGACGGCGTGGGTTGGCCTGGTCGGCGCCGGTCTCGGCGTCGCTCTGCTGCCGGCCAGTGCCCGCGCGCTGCAGATGAACTCGGTGAGCTACCGCCCGCTCAAGGGTGTCCAGGCGCAATCCGAGCTGCTGGTGATATCGCGCCGGGGCGAAACCGCTCCGGCAGTGCGCGCTTTTCTCGAACGGTTGTGGAAAGCCGCCCCCGTCGCAAAAGCCGACGCCCGTTAGCCGACGCTAATCGCGTGCTTTCAAAAACGCCGCCACTTCGCGCACCGCTTCGCCATAGCGATTGACCAGCGCGTGGCCGCCGGTCGAGTAGATCACGGCGGTGCCGTCGGGCACGGCGGCGGCGACGTCGCGGGCGTGCGGGGCGGTTTCGAAACGGTCGTCTTCCGCACTGATCGCCAGCACCGGGCAGGTCACGTCCCTGAGTTCGCAGCCGCTATCGGGCGACATCTGCTTCAGATCGGTTCTGATACCGGCAAGCCGCGCCGAGGCGGGCAGGGCATCGAACAGGATGCTCCGTACACGTTTCTTTTCCTTAGCGGAGGCGTGCGCCACCACGTGTCCCGGGGTGCCGACCATGAGCCCGCGCAACGCAGGAATGATGGTTGCCAGCCGCACGCTGGCCCAGCCGAGGAAATCGCACGCGAAGAGGCCGATCAGGGCGCGCCCGAGCAATCGGGTTTTGGTCGGCAGATCGGTCGCCGGCACCAGCAGCACCGCGGCGCGGCAGCGCTCGGGATGGCGGGTCGCGAAATGCAGCGCCGGCCACGCGCCGGCGGAAATGCCGAGCACGGCGGCGCGTTTGATGCCGAGCGTCTCGAGCAGTTCTGCGGCCATATCGGCCTGCGCCGCGGGCGAGGTGTCGGCGGGCACGCTGGTGCGCAAATAACCGAAGCGCGATGGCGCAATCAGCCGGAAGCCGTGATCGGCAAGTGCCGCCGTCATGTCCAGCCCCTGATCGAAGCCGCCGCCGGTTCCGTGCAGCACCAGTATCGGATCGCCGTGGCCCAATTCGGCGAAGTCCACCGCCCCGAACGAGGTCCGCACCACGCGCCCGGTCTCTGTAAGCCGCGCCCGCAGGCGCTTGATGTCGTGGCGATAGAACAGCGCCGTCGCAAGACCGGCAGCGAAACTGGAGAGGATGAGAAACCGGCGCACCGTGAGATCCCCCGATGAGGCGGGCACATCCTACTGCCGGGCGAGCATGGCGCCAACTTTTCTGCCAAACGGCGGAATAATCCCAAATGTCATCCCCGGCCGAGCAAGCGTCAGCGCAGCGAGGGGCGTCATAGCGACAGCGTATTGGCGGGACCCAGGATTCTCAGGCAAGACGATGGCTGTCGAGGAGCAATATCTGCGGCAACCTCTGTAAAGAGTGCCGGCATTACCATCTGGGTTCCCACGCTTCTCGCTACGCTCGCTGCGTTCGGCCGGGGATGACAGTGTGTGTTGTTCGTCATGGCCGGGCATTTGACCCGGCCATCCAGTGGCGGCGACACACTGGTCTTATAAGAACGTGCCAGATTTCAAGACTGGATGGCCGGCTCAGAGGCCGGCCATGACGAAAGTGAGATTGGATGCGCAGCCGCGACGGCAACCAAAATCAAATGCTCCCTTTCCCACTGGGGGCAAGGAACAATCTTCTCGCGAAAATGATAGTTCGAGCGAAATGCTGCCCGGCAGCAGATTCAATTTGTCTTTGAGCGTTTAGGCCGCGTCGGAACCGTGGCACGTATCTTTTCTGCTTCATGGCCGAGAACGAGGCTGCGATGGAGGAATGTTTCGATGATTGAGAATAATGTATCTAGTTGCTCAAGAGTGGGGCACCATCCCCGGTGAGCTGCTGCGCTTCCCGCATTGGTGAGAACGTCTAATAAGGTTTGCTCGTGTTGACCGATTTTTCCAGACTTGCATAGCTCCTCCAGTTTCCTATCGAAGCCATAGGACGGGTCAACGCCGAGCAGTTCAGCGGCTCGATCAAAAGTCGTCCGAAGTGCGATACTCGCGAGAATAGGAAGTTCGTTATCCACTGCCGAGTACATCTCGTTCAGTAGTACGAAAAGAGTCTCATCACGTGTTCTGAGAGAATCCACCCAGGCGGGTTTGGCTCTGGCGGTTGTGGCTGGCCATTGCGAAACCTGAATGCCAGGGACCATCACTAGTCTACCGTATTCGTCAGAATCCACGTAATCCCATTCTGAAAACCAATACTCTCGGCGCACGAAACATCTGCCGCACCCGCAGCATTCGAGAATGTAATGAGTGTCGGCGGCGGCGGTTGGGTCGTTTCCCGATGATGGAATATCTTTCGTATA
>JAHFQC010000002.1 GCA_023259375.1 Alphaproteobacteria bacterium | reverse complement strand
GGGGCCAGGCGATTTTTTTTCAGTCCTTCGATGTGCCGGATGGTCTCGACTTCCGTCGTCACCTTGTGCTTGATCGGGCGATCTATGAATTCTCGGACAAGCGCGTCCCGGCCTTGGCGCTACGCGGCACGATCCAGGCGAGCGACGCGATCATCGTCGACGGCTACGTGCAGAAATTCCAGCCCTCGGTCCTGCCGAACCCGAACACGCCGTACAACGTCATTCCGTCGCAGTTCTACAAGCCGCTGGATAACTATTTCACCGGCGACAACGACACCCGGCTCAGCTACGGCATCCGCATGATGGCCGACTACGGCAACTGGGGTTACTCGGTACTCGCCGGCAGCCGCATCAATCCGCTCGGTGTTTTCAGCTGGGCAGAGAGCGGTATCAACAAGGGCCTGACGGGAACCAATCCGGATGGAAGCCGCTACGGCAACTTGCTCGGTGCCGCCGTCGAAACGGCTTACGCCGCCAAGCTTGGCCCGGACAGCCCACTCTGTGCCGGCAATCTCTACAACCCGACGACCTGCCGCTTGTACGGCAGCTTGGGTGAAGCGCTGTCGCACACCCCGTTCACAGTCGGACCGGCTGGCGTCTATAGCAACAAGGAGTATTTCGGCGGTGCAGGCAGTGTGCGCCTCGATGCCACGAAGACCGTGAACACGGCCGTCGACGAGTTCGCTGCGCTGCGGGACGTCTATGCGTCGCATGTCGATGACAACCGGGAGGCGAGCAATCTGCTGAATACTTTCTTCCTCGCTTCCGATGGCAGCCTCCGTGGCAACGTGCAGCGCGACTACTACCGCGAGGAAGTGTTCGGGCTGGGTGGCAGCTATGTGATCGAGACCGAGAACGCCGCCTCGTTCTGGAACCAGTTCATCGTCAACGTCGAAGCCCAGTACACGCCGAATCGGCGCTTGACGGACACGGGCCTCAGCCACGCTGGAGACAAGACCGACGAGTACATCATCACGGTCGTCGGCGAGCGCTGGTATCGCTTCACACCGGCCTTCCCGGCTGCCTATCTTGCCTTTGAGTACCAGCACCGCAGCGCCACCGATATTGTCGGTCTGAACCTGAAGGGCTATGGCGCCAACAGCGGCACCTTTGGCGTGAGTGATCCGGTCGCCTTCCAGGGCAACGATTACTCGGGTCTCAGAAGTCCGAAGGGACTCAAGGATGTCGGAGCCAATTACCTGGTGTTCGCTGGCTTCCTGCCCGCCCCGAACCGCAAGTTCGTGCTGGAGTGGGCCTTCCTGTACGACGTGCAGGGCGGCCTGCTGGCGCAGCCACTCCTGAAGTGGAATCCGGGAAACAACATCAGCGTCGATGTCTTCTACAACTACGTGAACGGCCATCTGTACGGCAACCCGACCAACAACGTGGTCCGCGCGATCAGCTTTGCCGACGAAGCCAATATCCGCATCGGCTATCAGTTCTAGTTGTTCAGTTCTCTACAGACACGGGTCAAACGCAAGACGTCCGCACGCTGAGAGCTTGGCTCTCGGAACTTTTGCCGGCGGTGCTCATCACGCCGCCGGCTACCTTTTTCCGTCAGGACGTCAATCGGCGAGCCCATCGAACATGCGCATCACGCGATACGACGGCGGCTACAGCCGCCGAAAATTCCTTGCTGATGCGAGCAGAGGCACGCTCGCAACCGGCGTCCTGATGCCGCTGTCCCAGGCCATCGCGCAGCATGGCGATATCAGCAAGGCCTACCCCGACGAGCTGCTGTCGATCGAGGGCTACACCAAGGGTCGGATCAAGACCGGTGATGAGATCACCGCCGCCAACGTGGAACTGGTGAAGGATCTGATCGAGCCGATCCGCTACGAGCAGATTCTCAAACAGGGCCGCAAGCTCAGGGTCGTCAAGACGACGACGGATGTCATGCGTACCTCGCCCTGGGAGTACCTCGAGGCGACGCTGCGCAATGCTGGCAAGGCGAAGTTCGATGCCCGCGGCAACGTCGTCAACGCCGCGGATGGCAAGCCCTGGATCGGCGGCAATCCCTTTCCCGATCCTAAGACTGCCGAGGAACTGTTTGCCGCGCAGACACTCAGCTGGGGTCGTCATGATGCGTCGTTCTACGCAATCAAGATCAAGAACGTCGGCTCCGATGGCCGCGTCGGCTTCGAATACGAATGCGGCTGGTCCGAGTTGTCTGCGGTGTCGCGGGTCAGCATGGACCCCCAGCCGTACTGGCCCGAGCACCTCGACAAGCTGCGTTATCAGTCGGTTTTCTTCACCAAGCCTGGCGTCTATCGCGGCACGTCCTTCCTCAATATCTGGGATTACGACCAAAGCACGTTTCCGGTGCTCTACGGCTATGTCCCTGAGTTCCGGCGCATCCGCCAGTTTCCGACCAATCAGCGCTTCGAGCCGCTGGTGCCAGGGCTGACGCTGTTTCTCTCCGATGTCTGGGGCGCAGGCGACCCGATGTACACCTGGGGCAACTACAAGATCGTCCATCGCGGGCCGTTTCTCGGTGGCGTATCCGGCGGCTGGAGCGCCGATCACCCGAACTGGGAGCACAAGACCCACGGCGGGCCGAAAGGACTGTCGTTCTGGGACACCGATGTGGAACTGGTGCCGGAAATCATCGTGGTCGAAGCCGAACCGACCAAGTTCCCGCGCGCGCCGGTGTCCAAGAAACGGGTCTGGTTCGATGCGCGCAACCAGACCTTCGCCGGCATGACCACCTATGACCGCAATGGTCTGCCGTACCGCTCGTTCGATGGCTGCTACGGGCTCTACGAATCCGGTGACAAGAAAGTGATGGATGGCAAGCATCCGTACTGGAGCTGGGGCCACCTGACCTGTTCGGATATCCAGACGGGCTCCATCACCCGCCTGGAACAGGTGAAGGCAATCGAGGGCGTCCACCTGAGCGGCGCGAACGATCCAAGAATGTACGACCGCTACCTCACCCAAGCTGCCCTGATCGGGCTTGGCTCAAGCTGAGGGAATCGATATGCCGCGCCTCCATCCACGTGTCTTGCCGCTGTTCGGTAAACATCGAGGCCGCGTCATGAACCGAGCCCTCTGTTGCCTGCTGATTGCAAGCAGTTGCCAGGCGGGGGCCGGTGAGTCTTTTGCGCCGGACGCCATATCGGTCGTCGCAGATGCCGGTACCCAGGAACTTCGTTACCAGATCTTCCAGACCTTGGCCGACGCTCGCTTTGTGCTCGACGCGAGAGACGTTCCGGCCGCCGACCGCGTCAACGTCTATGTCGGTCAAAACGGCTTGGCGCACCGCGTAGTGCAGCAGCTGCAGTTCACCGTTGACGAGCAAGCCACCGAGTTGGTGGATGTTTCTCCCGAGACGGCAGCGGCGATGTTCGAGTACGGTGACCGGTGGCGGATCCTGCGCCAGACGCTGACACCGGGGTCGCATGTCATCCGCGCGGAGTTCGCGATCACCGATCCGGGAACGTCCGGGGCCACACCGGTTGTCCTTGCCGTCACGCACCGGTTCGAGAAGATGCCTGGCCAGCTTGATCTCGAATTCCGGCTCGATGCAGGGCTGATCTCGGCACCGGCGATCAAGGTGAGGGAACTGGTACGCGACGACAGCGCGCCGCAGACCCTGTTGGACGTTGCCGTCAACAGGCTCGCGCTTCCAGCCGCCGAGTTGTCGCGCTATCGCTCTGGAAGTGATGCCGATCCGGC
>JAHFQC010000120.1:852-11278 GCA_023259375.1 Alphaproteobacteria bacterium | reverse complement strand
AGCGAGTTCATGGAGAAGCACGCGGTGGCGCGTCTGATCGGTGCGCCTCCAGGTTATGTCGGTTATGAGGAAGGCGGCGTGCTCACCGAAGCGGTGCGGCGGCGTCCCTACCAGGTGATCCTGTTCGACGAGGTCGAGAAGGCCCATCCCGACGTGTTCAACGTGCTGCTGCAAGTGCTAGACGACGGCCGTTTGACCGACGGGCAGGGCCGCACGGTCGACTTCAAGAATACCGTCATCATCCTGACCTCGAATCTCGGCACCGAGCTCTTGACCGGCGACGAAACGCCGGAAGTCCGCCGCGAAGTGATGAACGTCGTGCGCGGCCATTTCCGGCCGGAGTTCTTGAACCGCCTGGACGAGATCATCCTGTTCCATCGCCTGACGCGGGCGAACATGGACAAGATCGTCGATATCCAGATCGGACGTCTGTCGAAGCTGCTTGCCGATCGCAAGATCGAGATCGCGCTCGACGGCAAGGCGCGCGAATGGCTCGGCAATGCCGGTTACGATCCGGTCTACGGCGCGCGGCCCTTGAAGCGCGTCATCCAGAAGCGCCTGCAGGATCCGCTGGCGCAGCTCATTCTGGAAGGCAAGATCGGCGACGGTGCGAAAGTCGAAGTGAGTGTCGGCCGCTCGGGTCTCTCGCTCAACGGCGAGGAATTCCCCACGCCCGACGACATCGCCTATGACAACGCACCGTCGAAGGCGTTGAACTGAACCAAGGGGCGCGGCGCAAACCGCGCCCTTTTCGTATCATCCCAGCGGCAATACCGTTTTTCCAAACGTCGAATTCGTCACGATCGCGAAGCTGCCGTAGAGCGCCAGCGTTCCGCAGATGAGGCCCATCCAGCCGCCGAGGTGGGTGATAGCCGGCGCAGCCATCAGATTACCCGCGGCGAGCAGGAAGAACGTGATCCACAGCGTGAGAAAAATCAGGAACACCGCGCGCGTGAGCTTGAAGGTCGCGATCCACATATAGAGCGTGAATACGCCCCACAGCGCCAGCGCAACACCGACGGTCGAATGCGCGCCGGATAAGTCGAGCAAATGGTTGCCGCCGAACAAGAGCAGCAGCGCGAACCACCACCAGAAGGCGCCGTAAGCGATGAAAGCGGTCATGCCGAACGTGTTGCCGAGCTTCACCTCGAAAATGCCGGCGAGAAGCTGCGCTGTGCCGCCGAACGCCATCGCGAGCGGAATGACGACCGGCTCACCGCCGGCGGGCAGCAGACCGGCATTGATCGCACTCAACAGAACCGTGGTAAGGCCGAAGCCGACCAGACCCAGCGCGGCCGGATTTACCGCCGCAACATTTTCACTGGCCATGGATGTTTCGCTCCCAGAACGCCGGTCGAGTCGCCGGCAGGAGCAAAGTCTCCGGGATTTTCGTTTGTTTTACGAACGAAAATAATAGAGGGCTATTTCGTCCCGCCGTTGCGCAGGCTGGTAGCGACGTCGGCAACCCTGGTCTCGAGTTTCGTCGCGGCAAGCTTGTCGTCGATCTTGAGACGCTCGGCCTGGAAGGCGCGCAGATCCTTGCCGCCAAGCTTGCGCCCTTGCGCCATCTTCAGCTTGAGCGGGTTGACCTGGGCGTTGTTGACGATCGTTTCGTAGTGCAGGTGCGGACCGGTCGACATGCCGGTATTGCCGCTAAAGGCGATGATCTGCGCCTGGCGCACCTTCGATCCGACATGCAGACCCGGCGTGAAGCGCGACAAGTGTCCGTATCCGGTGGCGTAACCGCTGCCGTGATTGATCCGCACGAAACGGCCGTAGCCGTTCGACCAGCCGATGAAGGCAATGGTGCCGGCACCGGCGGCCATCACCGGCGTGCCGATCGGAACGCCGAAGTCGACGCCCTTGTGCATGCGCGAGTAGCCGAGCACGGGATGGAAGCGCATGCCGAAACTGGAGGTGATGCGGGCGCCGTCGACCGGCGTCTTCATCAGCATGCCTTTGACGCTTTCGCCCGAGGCGTCGAAGTATTCCGGCGAATCGTCGGGGCTCGCCTGATAGCGATAGAGCACGATCGGCTTGCCGGCGATCTTCATCATCGCATACGAGATCTGGCCCTGCCGCGCCGGCTGGCCTTCCGGCGTGTAGTAGTAGTCATAGAACACCTCGAACGAGTCGCCGGGGTGGATGTCGCGCTGGAAGTCGATCTTGTAGGAAAACATCTTGATCATCTCGCCGACGACCTCGGTCGGGATGCCCGCGCGCATGGCGGAGAGATAAAGGCTGCCGTCGATCGTGGCACCGGCGCGATGGACGTGACTGACAAGCTTCTTGAGCGTGTCGGTCGCCGTAAACGTGCCGTCCGTAGCGCGTGCGATGGTGATGTCGTGTTCGACGCTCGGCGAGAACTTGATCGAGATCAGCCGCGTGATCGGCTCGCCCGGAACGGCGGTGGCGGATTTCGCCATATCATCGTCGTCATCGTTTGACGACGGATCGTTGGCGCTGGCACCGGCAATGTCGGGGCGGGTGTTGTAGGTGATTTCGAATTCGGTGCCGGCGCGGATCGAGCGGGCATTGTGTACTTTGGCCATCGCAGCGATGGCGGCCGTCGCGTCATCGGCGGAGATGCCGGCATTCTCAAGCGCACCCGCCAGCGTGTCGCCGGAATCGAGCGTGATAGTGTGGGTCTCGATGCTGGGCCGCTTGGCGGCGCGTTCGATGTTGGCGGCGTGATCGAGGCCGCTCGGCTGCTGCTGGATGCCCGGCATTGGCGCGACCGAGGCGAACAGCGCGTTGGGTCCGCCCTGGGTCAGCTGCAGGAACAGGCGATAGGGCAGGAAACCGCGACTCGCATTCTCGACGGTGCCGCCTGTAACCGGCGGCATGGTGTTGACCGCGAGCCACGCAATCGATCCGACGATGAGTGCCGAAATCGAAGTCGACAGGACGGTCCAGCGGTTGTCGTTGGTGAAAGGTGTCGCGTCGGTTGTCGGGCCCGTCCAATCGGGCTCAAAGGTAAGCGGCGACGTTTCGTTCCGACGATTCACGAAAGCTCCAATCAGCGGTAGTTGTAGTTGTCCCAACCCTTTGCGGAGCGCCCAGCACGCGGCGCGCATATAGCCTCACCCAATGCTGGCGCGTCAACCATTTATGGCCAATTAACGATACGCACGACCACATACGAACGATCGGCCGCATCCAAATAGGTAAATCGGTCGCATGCAGTGTGTCGTGCACGACCCAGCAATGAGACCGCAAAGACACACGGCGCTTGATCGGAATCAGATCAAACGCCGTAGCCTGAAATCGTTGTAATCTTGGTATTTCGACGATCAGAGACGAACCAGCAGGCCTTCCGCGATCTTGCCATGTGTCCAGCCGACGAAGCGGGCCATGTGCAGCACCAGGAAGAATGCGAGGACGCCGATTGCCGCGAGCAACACAAGGCCGGGGGCGGTGTGGAACAGGTGTTCCAGCCACGGCATGCCCGAGATCACGATGTTGCTCTGGTTTGTGGCCAGCGAATAGAGCGAACCGCCGACGACGCCGAGCGAGGCCGCGAGACCTGCGATGGCCAGCGTGAAGTAGAGAATGCCGAGCGGCAGCATGAGCAAGAGATACATCATGCTGGTCCAGGTGCGAACGTCGCCGAGCGCGTCCTTGATTTGCGGCCAGATGCGTTCGTCGGCGTTGACCGCGGGCAAACGGCGCGGCATGCGCACGCCGAGAAGTCCTTCGACGATGCGTCCTTCGACATGGCTGAGCATGCGGAACGACATCAGGAAGACGAGGGCCAGCGGAATACCGATGATGAGAATGCTGGTGCCTGCGGTGATCGAGATGCCGACGATCGTCCACACGAAATAGAAAACGCCGGTGACCAGCGACAGCAGCATGTAGAGCAGGGCGCCGTAAGTGCGCGGATCGGATACGACCCCGAAAAAGCCGCCGCCATTGCCGATTTCGCTATCAGGCTGCTTCGGGAATGGCGTCGTGATGGTTGCTTCCATGTCACGGTACTCCTCGGCGATTTCCTGCGGCGATCCGTATGTTTCGATAACGGTCGCCATGACCGCGGCTTCGTCCATATCGGGATTGCCCGCGATCTCCATGTTGAGATGCTCTTCGCAATCGGCGAGAGCGTCGGCAATCAATCCGCGCGGGGCGCCTTTGAGGGCGCGCCTCAATTCGGAAAGATAACCGCGGACGGAATCAGGCGGTTGGACGATATTCATTACCCGTCCCTCCGGGGGCGATGCCTGCCTTGAGCGCGTCATCGACGAACTCGCGCATGTCGCGCCAGGCGAACTGCCATTCGGCGAGAGCTTTGCGGCCTTCGTCGGTGATGTTGTAGTAGCGGCGTGGCGGCCCGAAGGCCGAAGCCTCAACACGGCTCTCGAGGAGCCCCAGGGCGTTCAGCGACCGCAGCACGGGGTAGATGGCCCCCTGCTTGAAGATCAGCCCGCCTTCGCCTTCCGCCTTCACGGCCTTGGCGATTTCGTATCCGTACATTTCCCTTCCGGCGCGTGCGAGCACGGCCAGCAGGACCAGGGACGACAGTCCGGCCATAAGCTCCTTACGGAATTTTCGCGTGTATTGCGTTTCTTCAGCCACGTCACACTCGCGTTTTTCCGCCCTCTCAGCTATTGCTAAGTTCAACCTAGCATGAACTTCACAATATGCAAGTGCCGAGTAGTGGCAACCTGATGGTATTTTGCACTTGGCACCTGCACTGGTTAATGGATGGTTACCGACGCCCGCTTGGCGCTGGCATAACTGGGATGCAGGGATGGAGCGCCCCGGATGCAGGCCGGTGAAAATAGTTTTTAACTTTGCGCCGCAGTCGCAAAGTAGGGGCCGGACCGCCCCTAATCGGGTTCACGATCCTGTTTTCGCTGGAAAAAATCCGTCCCGGCGGCAATCACGGTTAATCAATGCTTCACCGCCGGTCCCTTAGGGTTCCCGCTGCAAGTACGGGCACCAGGGGATTAGGTATGTGTGGATTTGCCGTTGCGATCGATTGGCCGGAAGCGGCGGAAACCGTGAACCGTCTGGTGCAGGGCATCGCCTCGCGTGGCGATGTCACCGATCCGCTGTGCCAGCCCAAGGACACCGTCGCCATGCGCACGCGGCGGCTTCGCATCATTGATCGCGACAACGCGGTCCAGCCGCAGACCTCGTTCGACGGCAAGCTTGCCGTCTCGTTCAACGGCGAAATCTACAATTACCGCGAACTGCGCGACGAGCTGACCGCCAAGGGCGTGCGGTTCCGCACCGACTCCGATACCGAAGTGCTTGCCAATGCCTTGCGCGTCTGGGGCTATCACGCCCTCGCCAAGATGAGCGGCATGTATGCCTTCGTCGCCTACGAGATTTCCACCGGCCAGTTCCTTGCCGCGCGCGATCCGTTCGGCATCAAGCCGCTTTACGTCATGCAGAAGGACAACGGATTCCTGTTCTGCTCGGAAATGCGTCCGCTGCTTAACACGGTGGAGAAGGGCGATGTGATGTCCCTGCCGCCCGGGTTCCTGCTCACCCACAACACCTGCGCGCCGTTCCCGTCGCTGGTCAAACCACAGCCGGAGACCTTCCAGCCGTCCGACCGCAAAGCCCTTGATGCCTTGCTGCAGACCGCTGTGGCGTCCCACCTTCCGTCCGATCTGCCGTTCGCGATCATGTTCTCCGGCGGCATCGACTCCACCTTGGTCGCGCACTATGCACGCCAGGTGCGGCCCGAAGTTTCCGGCTATTTCGTCGGCGGCGACGAAAGCGTCGATTATCCGTTTGCCGCCGCCTATGCCGAAACGACCGGCTTCAACATGAAGAAGGTCGCCTTCGATCCCCATAGCGACGACACCTTCGCGCTGCTGTCCGAAGCGGTGGTCACCACCGAAAGCTTGGAGCCGGCGTTGGTCCGCGGTGCCGTCGTATCGCTGGCCGTTTCAAAGGCGATCCAGAAGGACAACATCCGCGTCGCGCTGTGCGGCGAGGGCGCCGACGAACTGTTCTGCGGCTATACCCCGCTCGAAAAGGCGTTCGGCATCGACGAAGGCTACGGCCGCGCCATGCGCGAAGAATGCCTGGGCCTGATGAACCGCATTTCGCTGCAACGCGTCGACCGCTGCTCGATGCACCACAATCTGGAAACGCGCGTCCCGTTCCTCGATCCGTCGATCGCCAATTACGCGCGCGGCCTTGCGGCCGACGATCTCGTTCGTAACGGCGTCGGCAAGGCGGCATTGCGCGACCTGTTCGATCTCTATCCCAAGGATCTGCCGCGCATCATCCGCGACCGCTCGAAGATCCTGTTCAGCGAAGGCGCCGGCCTCAAGGCCACGCCCGAGGAATATGCCTGGGACGACCGTTTCGAAGACGCCATCTCCGATGTCGAGTTCGTCGACGGCCTGCGGCGGTATTCCGCGTTCAACCTGCACAGCAAGGAGGAGCTGTATTACCTGCAGCTCTTGCACCAGGGCATGGACGTGTTCCGCATGCCGCAGCTCAGGAAGCGCGCCCGCATTACGGCCACGCCGCCGGGAGCGACAAGGTCGGCGTAATTACTTCGCCGCCGCCATCTTCTCGACTTTGACGTAGTCGGTCTTGCCGGTGCCGAGCACGGGGATTTCCGGCACGTGGATGATCTTGCGCGGGATCGCCAGTTCGGAAACGCCGTGATTGTGCACCCAGCCGATCAGCTCCATGCGGTCGGCTTCCGGATTGGTGGTGACCAGCGTGACCGCTTCGCCTTTGCGTCCGTCGGGGAAGGCGATTGCGGCGTGCGCGAATTCCGGCCACACCGCCGAGGCGCAGTTCTCCACCACCGCCAGCGACACGACTTCGCCGCCGACTTTAGCGAACCGCTTCATGCGGCCTTTGATGGCAACGAAGCCGTCTTCGTCGATGGCGACGACGTCGCCGGTATCATGCCAGCCGTCTTTGAGCGGCTCGATCACGCCCGGATTGTCGGGGCGGATGTAGCCGAGCATCACGTTCGGACCTTTGAGGAACAGGCGACCGGCGCCGGGAATGCCTTCCACCGGTTCGAGCCGCGCCTGCATGCCGGGCATCAGCCGTCCGACCGTGCCGGGACGCGTCGCGCCGGGCTGGTTCACCGCCGCCACCGGCGAGGTCTCGGTGACGCCGTAGCCTTCGAGAATGTCCATCGCGTATTTGCGCTTGAACAGTTGGCGGGTCTCGTCGCGCACGCGTTCGGCGCCGCAGATCGCCATGCGCAGCGAATTGAGATCGCCGACCTCCCCGGCACGGGCGTATTGCGAAAGGAATGTGTCGGTCGACAGCAGGATGGTCGCCCCGTGCGCCTTGATGCGGCGGACGATCTCGTGCGGCTGCAGCGGCGTCGGGTGATAGATCGACTTCATGCCGAGCAACAGCGGCATCAGCGAGCCTGCCGTCAGTCCGAAGCAATGGAAGGTGGGCAGGGGATTGAACATCGCGTCGTTGGGGTAGAGCGCGACGTGGGCGCGGCACTGCTCGACGTTGGAGAGAATGTTGGCATGACTGAGCGCAACGCCTTTGGGCAAACCCTCGGTACCCGACGTGAACAGGATCACCGCCATCTCGTCGGGATCGCCGCTGCGCGACACTAGGCCGGGAAGGAACTGGCCGACGCCCGCCGTCAGCTTGTCCATCACGCCAAGCTTCTCGCGAACGTCTTCGAGGTAGACGATCTCGGCGATGTTGGCGAGTTCGGCGATCATACCGTCGAGCTTGGCCAGTTCGACGAACCGGCGCGCTGTGACGATGCGTTTGATTTTAGCGGTACGGCAGGCGCTGGTGACGCCGGCGGCGCCGTTGGTGAAATTCAGCATCGCCGGAACGCGGTTGAACGCGCTGATCGCGAAGAAGGAGATGATCGAACCGGCGCTGGTCGGCAGCATCACACCGACGGCTTCGCGCGCTTTGGTTCCCTTCTTCAACGCATGGCCGAGCGCGAGGGAGGCGCGCACGATATCGTCATAGGTGAGGGCGCGGTCGTCGCCGTCAATGATGATAGGGCGTTTGCCGCCATAGATGGCACGAGCGTCGGCGAGCGCCTGGAACACGGACTTCTTCGTCCGGACCATGTCGAATGGCACCAACTCCTCGCCGGATGCGGCGGCGACAGTCGCGATGGCCAAATGCTCCTCCCCCAGGGATGGCGAGTTTGTGCTCGCGCCTTGGCTGTTTTGCATAAACCTAACGAAAACGGCCAGTTAACGGTAGTGGCAAGTTGTCGGGCCGATCAGCCGGACTCAAATCCGGAGCGGCTCTCTATTGCTACAGCCAAGTTTACGCAAGCGTGCTCACATCGCATGCAGGAGGACTGAACCGTACGGTCGGGTGCTTAAGCTGGGCCGAGCTGGGCCTTAATGACCGTTTCGACCTTGCGGTAGTCCGGCTTTCCGGTGCCGAGAACGGGAATCTCGCCGGCCACGAAAATGCGACGCGGAACGGCCAGTTCGCTGACCCCATGACTCTGTGCCCACACCACCAAATCGGTGCGCTTGGCCTCAGGATTGGTGGTCAGAAGTACGATCTGCTCGCCCTTGCGCTCGCCGGCAATAGAGATGGCGGCGTGCATATGATCCGGCCAGAGCGAGCTGGCGCAGTTTTCCACCACACCGAGTGAGACGGTCTCGCCGCCGACATTGGCGAAACGCTTGAGACGGCCGCGGATGGTCATGATGCCGTTCTCGTCGACCGAGACCACGTCGCCGGTGTCGTGCCAGCCGTCTTTGGGCGGATCGATTACACCGGGATTCTCCGGCTTGATGTAGCCGAGCATGACATTGGGGCCGCGCACGAACAGGCGTCCCGCACCCGGAATGCCTTCGGCCGGTTCGAGACGCGCTTCCATGCCGGGCATGATGCGGCCGATGGTGCCGGGGCGGATTTCGCCGGGCTGCTGCGCCGCCACGATTGGCGAGCAT
Source organism: Alphaproteobacteria bacterium (assembly GCA_023259375.1). Lineage (GTDB taxonomy): Bacteria > Pseudomonadota > Alphaproteobacteria > Micropepsales > Micropepsaceae > Rhizomicrobium. The sequence goes on along the minus strand of JAHFQC010000120.1, from coordinate 2,387 downwards.
TCGGTCAGGCCGTAGCCTTCGACGAGCTGGAGATTGTGCTTCCTGCTGAGTAGGCGCCGGGTTTCATCGCGCACCTTTTCGGCGCCACACACGGCCATGCGGACGGTTTTGAATTCGCCGGGTTCGGCGATGCGTCCGTATTGCGACATGAAGGTGTCGGTCGAGAAGAAGATGGTGGCGCAGGTTTCCTTCACCCGCTTGACGATCTCATGCGGCCGCAACGGGGTCGGGTGCAGCACCATCTTGGTGCCGGAAAACAAGCCCAGCAAAGCGCCGACCAAACCGTAGCAATGGAACGTCGGCATCGAGTTGAACCAGATGTCGTGCGGATAGAACGCCTCGTGGCGGCAGACCTGCTGGATATTCGTGAGGATGTTCGAATGCGACAGCGCCACGCCTTTGGGTTCGCCTTCGGTGCCAGAGGTGAAAAGGATCACCGCCGGCTTGTCGTGGTGCGGCGACGACGCCACCAGCTTGGGCATGAACTGGCCGATGCCCGCCGCGAGCTTGTCGCGCAGGCCCAGCTTGGCGCGCACGTCTTCGAGATAAACCAGATGAACCTTCTTGGAGAGTTCGGCGGCGAGGTCTTCCAGCTTCGCCAGTTCGATGAACTTGCGGGCCGTCACCACGCGCTGGACCACGGCGGTCTTCATCGCGCTCATCATGCCGGCGGCGCCGCTGGTGAAGTTCATCATCGTCGGGATGCGGCCGAACGCCGACACCGAGAAGAACGAGATCAGCGAAGCGGCGCTGGTCGGCAGCATGATGCCGACATTCTCGCCGTGCGACGTGCCGCTCTTGAGCGCATGGCCGAGCGCCAGCGCGGCACGCACCATCTCATCATAGCTGAGCTTGCGGTCGTCGCTGTCGACCAGGCAGATGCGCCGCCCGCCGAATTTCTCGCGCGCGTCGAGCAAGGCCTGGAAAAGGGTCTTCCGGCTCTGCAGGAGGTCGGAATGGGCAAGGGGCCTGCCCGCGAAGACGGCAACGCCGGCTAAACTCACGTGTTCTCTCCCATGGATCCGGTTCGGTCCGGCCCGCGTGTTAGGGCGGCAAACCTAATCGAACCCCGGCCGCGGGGGTAGGGTAAGGTGAGTGTTGTCAACACCCTGGCGCCCCGAAAGGGCAACGCCACCCTTGGATTATGGGTCCTGGCCGTCCTATATGCATATTCATGACCGTCGTCATTGACCAAAACGAGAAAGATCGCCGCGCCCCCAAAGCCGGAGATCATCCGCGGCACCCCGAAAAAGCGCATCGGCCCGATAGCCCGATCCAGCGCAAGCCCGAGTGGATTCGGGTGAAAGCGCCCGGAGGACGGGAATATGCCGGCACCGAGAGCGTCGTACGCGAACATGGGCTCCATACGGTGTGCGAAGAGGCCGGCTGCCCCAATATCGGCGAATGCTGGACCCATCGACACGCCACCATGATGATCTTGGGCGACACCTGCACGCGCGCCTGCGCCTTCTGTAACGTCAAGACCGGCCTGCCGGGTCCGCTGGACTTGGCGGAGCCCGCCCGAGTCGCCGACG
>JAHFQC010000120.1:0-842 GCA_023259375.1 Alphaproteobacteria bacterium | reverse complement strand
GACGCGGTCGGCCGTCTGGGCCTGAAGCACGTTGTCGTCACCAGCGTCGATCGCGACGACCTGCCGGACGGCGGCGCCAAGCACTTTGCCGACACCATTACCGCCATCCGCGCCGTCAGTGCCGAGACCACCGTCGAAGTGCTGACGCCCGACTTCCGCGGCAAGGCCGGGGCGATCGAGACCGTGATGGCGGCGCGTCCCGACGTGTTTAACCATAACCTGGAGACGGTGCCGCGGCTGTACCTGTCGATCCGTCCGGGTGCCCGCTACTTCCATTCGCTGCGCCTGTTGGAGCGCGCCAAGGAATTGGTGCCCGATGGCTTCACCAAGTCCGGTCTGATGGTCGGCCTCGGCGAAAGCCGCGAAGAGATCATGCAGGTGATGGACGATATGCGCTCGGCGGGAGTCGATTTCCTCACCATCGGCCAGTATCTGCAGCCGACCCGGAAGCATGCGGTGCTCGACCGTTTCTGGAGTCCCGAAGAGTTCAAGGGCCTCGAAGCGACCGCCCGCGCCAAAGGCTTCCAGATGGTCTCCGCGACGCCGCTGACCCGTTCGTCCTATCACGCCGACGCCGACTTCTCGCAGTTGAAGGCCGCGCGGGCCGAGATGTTGGCGAAGAGATAGAACACAGTCTTTCCTCCCCCGCGGTTCTCAAATCAGCGAGCCGCACTTTGTCGAAATAGCGGGGGAGGTGGCCCGGCGTAGCTTTAACGACACCGGGACGAAGGGGGGACTGACGGATAGCACCGTATGACGACGCATAAAGAAACCCGCACCCTGCCGTACTCGGCCGACGTGATGTACGCCATCGTGGCGGACGTCGAGAAATACCCGCAGTT
>JAHFQC010000119.1 GCA_023259375.1 Alphaproteobacteria bacterium | reverse complement strand
AAAACTGACGATTAGCAGAATTACCTCGATCACTTCCGCTTTACCTCCAGCGCTTCCTTGATGCTCTCCATCGCGTTCTCCGCGTGGCTCAGTTCTCACTGTTCATCTGCGCCTTTATCGCGCCGCATCTTGAGCCAGAAACCGATCCAGACGGCCACCAGAAGCACCAACGGTCCGATGTTCATGATCAGACCGGCGACATGGCTGTCCTTCACGAGGTCAGGGATAATGTTGAACGCAAAGACAAGAAGAAGGGCGACGCCTATCCAAAAAAATATCGAGAACCGTGTGCTTGGCGGATTTGCGCGGCTACTTTGCTTTTTCAATTCCTCGCGATAATCGCCTCGTTGCCAGCGCCAGACGAATATGCCTATCCACCCAAGAAACGCGATCTGAAACACACCGCTGATGAGCCCGAGTGCGATAGCCCCATTGGGCAAATGCAGATATGGCCAAAAATGCGTGGCAACGCCGCTTCCAAGCCAGCCGGTCATAATAATCAAACCGACTAGCCGGAAAACTCCACTCTCGCCAAACCTTTTGCCCGCCATTCTGTCCCCCCCAGAAATGTCCTCACCCCCGCGCCGGTTTGCGCAAGTAGACGTACAAAGCGCCTTCGCCGCCGTGGCGTCTGTGGGCCCAGCGTTTGTCGGCGATCAGTTTCGCCATCGGCGCTTCGTCGAGCCAGCGCGGCACCATTTGTTTCAGCACGCCGCGGCCGGCTTCGCCTTTGCCGGTGACGATCAGCACCAAGCGGTCGCCGCGGCGATGGGCGGCGGCGAGAAACGTGATCAGCGTGCCATGCGCCGCCGCTTCGGTCATGCCATGCAGATCGAGCTTGGCGGCGGGCGCGATCTCGCCCTTTTCCAGTTTCTTTTTGGTGGCGCCGTCGAGTCCGGTGGGCTTGGCGCGCGGTTGTAGTTTGGGCGGTTTCGGCGCCGGCAGTTTCGGTGTTGCGGGGATGATCGCCGGGTGCGGACGCAAACCGATGGCTTCGAGGAACAACAACACTTCGTCGTCGCTGGCCTGGCGCTTGCCGTTGACGATCGCCGGTTTCGCTTTCGACGGTGTCTGTTCCGCCGCCTTCTGTGCCACCGCCTTGATGGCCGCGCGCACGGTCTTGACCGGCAAACGTCCGGACAGGGCGGCGAGAAACAGCTCGCGTTCTTCCGCCGTGACCTTTCTCATTTGAGGGTTCCGGCGCGCGTCAGGCGATCCACCACCGGTTTCGGCAGCAGCGCAAAGAAGCGGCCCGGCTGGTTCATCGTCCCGGCTTGCTGTTCGGCTTGTTCGCCGTAGCCGAAATAGACGTCGCCGCGCACCACGCCGCGAATGGCGCCGCCGATATCCTGGGCGATCAAGACGCGTCCGAGCGGCGCCGGACCGGCCACGAAGAACGGCGTGCCGAGGCCGTGAATGCGGGTGTCGACGGCAACGCTGGCTTTCGGCGTCAGCGCTACGCCTTGCGCACCTTTGGCACCAAGCCGCGGATCGCCGAGCTGCTGTTCGGCGAAGAACACGTACGACGCATCGGTGTTCATGACGGCCGCCGCATCGGCCGGATGCGATTTCAGCCAGGCGCGGATCACTTGCAGGCTCATGCCGTTCTTGGGCACGCCGCGGGCGATCAAGGTCTTGCCGATGGCGGTGTAAGGCTGGCCGTTCTGGGCGGCATAAGCGACGCGGGCGGTCGACCCATCATCGAAGGTGACGCGGCCCGAGCCCTGGATGTGCAGGAAAAAGAGTTCGACCGGATCGTCGGTGTAGAAGAGGATCTTCGCATTCAGGCCGTGGGCTTCGATGTCGGCGCGGGCCGGGTAGGGCACCAGCTTGGCGCCATCGATGCGGCCTGCAATGCGCTCGCCTTGCAGGGTGGGGCGGAAGGCGCCGAGATCGACCTGAATGAGATCGTCAGGCTTGGCGTACACCGGCACCTGATAGGCGCCGTGTTTGCTGCGGCTGCCTTTGATCTCGGGTTCGAAATAGCCGGTGAAGCGGCCGGTCTGGACGCGGCCGGCGGTGACCGCCACCGGCTGGAACCAGAATTCGAAGAAGCGGCGCGCCTGAGCGGGATCGGTTTTCGCCGCGGCGGCGCACGGCGCCCGCCAATCGGCGAGGGTGCCACCATAAGTCCCCATCGCTTCGCTGTCGGGTTTGCCCGCGAGGGTCGCGCACGAGCGCTGGAACGCCGCCAGCGCGCCTTGCGGATTGGCGGTGGCCCAGCCGTCGAGTTCGGAAAACGCGGCTCTGCTCAGCTTGAGCGGTCCGGGCTGAGGATGGAGATACCACCAGATCCCGACGCCGCACGCCAAAACGAGAAACAGAAGACCGAGGACGAGCGCCGGTGTGCGCGCCCGGGCCACGTCAGCGCGGCTCGCTCGAAGTCGCGACCAGCGTCCAGTTGGGATCGCGCGCCCGCACGTCGCGGGTGAAGGTCCAGACGTCGGTGACGTCTTGCACCGCACTGGCATCGCCTTCGATCACTTTGCCGTCCTTATCGGCGGTCGACGAGATCAGCCGCGAACTGAACGCCAGCGTGATTTCGGCGACGTTGTTCTTGAGCGCGGCGGCGATGATCTTGACGTCGGAAAAACCGACCAGGGTCAGAGTGGCTTTCTGGCCGGCGGTTTCGCGCGCAGCAATGGCGGTTTCGAACGCCGCGAACACTTCGTCGGACAACAACGGCTTCAAGGTGGTGCGATCGTCGCCGGCGTAGGCCGTCAGGATCATCTCGTAAGCGGCGCGAGCACCCTTGAGGAACTGGTCCTTGTCGAAGCCGCGATCGGCAAGCCCGATGTCGAACAAACCCGACGCCACCGGATCGGTGGGACGCTCGGGCGAGATATGGCTGAGCTTGGGGGCGCTGCCGACCGTGTCCTCGACCTGGCGGGGATTAAGACGGTAGTCCTCCTGCGGCGGGCGCTCATGACCGGTCCGCCGCCCCAAGACGGTGTAGAGGCGGAACAACAGGACGCCAGCCACGGAGGCGATCAGGATAATCGTCAACAATTGGGAATCAGCCATTTCCATCTCCGCGGCGGGCGCGGGTGCCGTAAACTACCGCCCGCGCGGGGGAGGGTCCAGAGATAGGGCGTCAAAATGGCAAAAGTACGGACCGGACCGGCGTTTTCCTTGAATTTACCGGACATTCCGTGCTAGCGCCGCGGCCGCGATAAACGAAACGACAGGTTTACCATGGCCGACGAAACTCCCCCGCAAGGCACCAACGGTTCGGATCAGGACGCCCCTCGCGTCCAGGTGGTCGGCCAGTACATCAAGGATCTCTCGTTCGAGAACCCTGGCGTGATCAGCGGCCAGCAGGCCCGTCCCCAGATCGAACTGAACGTCGACCTGCAGGTCCGCCAGCTCGAACAGGAGCATTTCGAAGTCGAACTGAAGCTGCGCGTCAACGCCAAGGCGGAAGACAAGGCGCTGTTCCTGCTCGAACTCGTCTATGGCGGCCTGTTCCAGCTCCACAACATTCCGGAAGAAGCGCGCCAGCAGGTGCTGCTGATCGAAGCCCCGCACATCCTCTTCCCGTTCGCCCGCCGCATCGTTGCCGATATCGTGCGTGACGGCGGCATGCCGCCCTTGATGATCGAGCCGATCGACTTTGCCGCGCTCTATCGCGCCAAGATGGCCGAAGTGCAGGGCCAGCAGCCGGTGGCGCAGGCGTAATTCACTCTCTTACTTCGTCATGGCCGGGCTTGACCCGGCCATCCAGCGGCGAACGAAGCCAAGACTGGATGGCCGCCTCTAGGGGCGGCCATGACGAAATAATGTGGGCGTAAGATTTTTTATTCCGCCGGTTCCGAACCAAGATTCCAGATTGCGGCCTCGCCCAGTTCTTTCTTGACGAACGCCGTGTGGGCTTCGCGCTCTTGCGGTGTGATCAGCGACGGCAGCGGTTCGGGACGCACCCGCACGGTGCGCGCTTCTTCCACCGCTGCGGCCGTGACATCGGCCGGTGCCAAAATGAAGCGCTTCTGCCGTCCGCCCAACAGCTCGAGATAAACCTGCGCCAACAGATCGGAGTCGATCAGCGCCCCGTGCTTGGTGCGCGAGGTCGCGTCGATACTGAAGCGCTTGCACAACTCGTCGAGCGAAACACGCGAGCCGGGGAACTTGATCCGCGCCATCGCCAGGGTGTCGATCGCCCGCTCGTCGGGCAGGATCGGAAGACCGGCGCGCGACAGCTCGAAATTCAAGAATTTCATGTCGAACGCGGCGTTGTGGATCACCAGCGGCGCATCGCCGATGAATTCCAGGAACTCCGCCGCGACGTCGGCGAACAGCGGCTTATCCGACAGGAACGACGCCGACAGGCCATGCACCTTTTCGGCTTCCTCCGGCATATCGCGTTCGGGATTGATGTAGACGTGATACTCGGCCCCGGTGGGGAAGTGGTCGACGAGCTCGACGCAGCCGATTTCGACCAAGCGGTCGCCGCTCGCCGGATCAAGGCCGGTGGTTTCGGTATCGAGTACGATTTCACGCATGGGTTTGATCTTTAAGACGCCGCCACTTGAGTTCGTCGATGATCTTACGGACTTGGGCGCGGGCGTGCTCGAAGCCTTCACTGGTGTCCACAACATAATCGGCGAGGGTGCACTTTTCGAGATCGGGCATCTGGCGGGCGAGGATCTGCGCCAGTTTCTCCTCGGTCATGCCGGGACGGGCAAGCGCGCGCTGACGCTGGATTTCAGCCGGCGCCGACACCACCACCACGACATCGACGCGGGAATCCCCGCCGGTTTCGAACAACAGCGGTATGTCGAGCACGATCAGCTCGGCATAAGGGTGGCCGGTAATGAATTCGCGCTGCTTTTTCGCGACCAGGGGATGAACGATCGCTTCCAGCCGGGCAAACCCGTCTTTGTCCTGGGAGAGCGCGGCCATCAAAGCCGTGCGGTCGACAGCGCCGTCGCGCGTGGTGCCGGGAAACGCCTGTTCGATCGGCTCCACAGCTTCTCCACAGGGTCCGTACAGACTGTGGACGGCGGCGTCGGCGTCATAAACCGGGATGCCGAATTCGGCGAACAGCGCGGCGGTCGCCGTCTTGCCCATGCCGATCGAGCCGGTCAGTCCCACCAGAAGCGGACGCTCAACCACCTTGCAATGCCTTTACAAGTTCGGCCCGCAACGCCGGCGTGACTTCGGGGCGGATACCGAAGAATGCTTCGAAGGAGGGCACCGCCTGATGCAGCAGCATCCACAATCCATCCACCGTCACGAGCCCTTTTGTGCGCGCTTTGGCGAGCAGGCCGGTCTCGAGCGGATTGTAGACGGCATCGAACACCGCGGCGCCCGCCGGCAGGTCATCGAGACTGAGATCGAGCGACGGCGTCTGCTTCATCCCGGCGCTGGTGGTGTGGACGATGAGGACGACGTCCTTGCCGGACCAAGCGTCATACCCGGCCCCGCTGAGCTTGGCGGCGGTCTTGCCGGCAAACGATGACGCCAGCGCCACCGCTTTGGCGGGCGTGCGGTTGAAAATCCGGATTTCGGCGACGCCGAGACCGTCGAGGGCATGGATCGCCGCGCGCGTGGTGCCGCCGGCGCCCCAGATCGCCGCGGTCTTGCCGCGCAAGGCTTCGCCAAGATGCTGGGTCAGGGTCGCCGCCAAGCCATAGGCATCGGTGTTGCGTCCTTCGAGCCCGTCCGGTGTGGCGACCAGGAGATTGACCGCGCCGATGGCGTTGGCCGCCTCGTCGTGACGGGTGGCGAGGGCATAGGCGGCCCGCTTGTGCGGCACGGTGACGTTGAAGCCGGCAAAACCGGCCCGCACCATACCGTCGACGCTGCGGGAGAAATCTTCCGGCGCAATCGCCAGCGGCACATACGCGCCGTCGATACCGTAATGCTCCAGCCAATGACTGTGCAAAGCCGGCGACAGCGATTGACCAACCGGCCAGCCGATCACGCCTGCCAATACGGCGGATCCCGTGAGACTCATGACGCGATCAGTCCGCGGCTGCGCAGCGCCGCCAAAAGCGGCAACAGCGGCAGACCGAGCACACAGAAGAAATCGCCCTTGATGGCGTCGAACAACTGGGCGCCGCGGCCTTCGAGCTGATAGCAGCCGACCGAGCCCAGCACGACCTTGCCTTCGTTTTTCAGATAGGCATCGAGGAAGTCGTCGGAGAAGTTGCGCATGCGCAAGGTGGCGTGTTCGGTATAGCGCCACACCGGCTTGCCACTCTCCGCCAGCACGCAGGAGGTGACGAGCTGATGATCGCGGCCACGCAGGAAGGCCAGCGTCTCGCGCGCCTCGGCCGGATCGCGGGCTTTGTCGAACACGCGCCCTTCGCAGAGCAGGACCTGGTCGCAGCCGAGCACCAGCGCGTGCGACATGGCGTCCGACACATTGAGCGCCTTGGCTTCCGCCAACGCGTCGGCGAAGGCATCCGGCGCAACGCTGTCACGGCGCAAAACATCCTTGATGCTGGCCTCGTCGACATCAGGCGGGCGCACACCGAACTGCACGCCGGCTTCCCGCAACAGGCGGGCTCTGATGCCACTCGACGAGGCCAGGATCAGCATGGTCATGCCTGTTCCTCTTTCGCCAGCTTATGTTCCGACAGCAAGTTCATGATGGCGGCAGCGGTCTCTTCGATCGACCGGCGGGTCACGTCGATCGACGGCCAGCCGGCGCGTCGTCATCACCTCGCTGCGGACCTTGTCGAGATCGACATAATCGGTCTCGTTCTGCACACCCATGGTGGTCAGCCGGTTGCGCCGGATGTGAACCAGGCGCTCGGGGCTTACCCACAATCCCACGATGAGCGGCTTGGTGAAGGTCAGCAATTGTGACGGCGCCGGCATGCCGAGCACAAGAGGAACATTGGCGGCCCGGATGCCTCTTATGGCCAGATATACACAGGTCGGTGTCTTCGAGGTGCGACTGGCTCCTATCAGGATCACTTCGGCGGCGCCGAGGTCGAGATTGGAGCCATCATCGTGCTCGATCATGTAATTGAGCGCCTCCATGCGATGGAGGTACTCCTGATCGACTTCGTGCTGGCCGCCGCTGCGGGTGCTGGCTTCGGCATTGAAGACGCGCTGCATCAGCCCGACCGGGCCTTCCATCACGTCGTAATTGGGCACGCCCAAGAGACTGAGTTGCGCGACAAGATCGTTGCGCAGCTTGGGATTGACGATGGTGAACAACACCAAACCAGGGTTTTCCCGAATCCGATCACAAGCCCGCTGCAACTGCCGTTCGCTGCGCACCAGGGTGTAGGCGTGCTGCTGGATATCGACGCCATGAAATTGCGCCATCGCCGCCTTGGCGACCGAATGCAACGTTTCGCCCGTCGCGTCGGAAATGAGATGGACGTGAAAGGGTCCACTCACAGATCTGCTCCTCAACTATCCACTTTTGCCGCCGGACTATGCGCATAACCGGGCGCCTGTTCAAACTGTGTGCCGTTAGGGCCTTTGAGTCACGCCCCCATGCACCGCTCCGGTCGCCAGGCGCCGTCAAACGGGAAGCGCAAGTCCTTGAAGTCGCCTATACTCTGCTCCAAGGTTTGGCCCATCCCCTGAGCGGTCCACAATTCACACCCCAAACAACATCTTCAGAATCTTTTAACTTATAGGAGTCTTGTAGTTTGGTGTCCTTGTTCCTGGATGTGCTAGCTGGAAAGAAAGCGCGGAGTCCGGCTCCGATCTGGATGATGCGCCAAGCGGGCCGCTATTTGCCCGAATACCGGGAAGTCCGCGCCAAAGCGGGCTCGTTCCTGGGCTTGTGCGGCAATCCGGAGCTGGCGGCGGAGGTCACGCTGCAGCCGATACGGCGCTTCGACTTCGATGCCGCGATCATTTTTTCCGATATCCTGACGGTCGTTATGGCTTTGGGTCATCCGGTCACCTTCGTCGAAGGACCCAAGCTGGCGCCGCTGGAGCCCGTGAGCGAGGCTGTCGCGGTCCTGGAGCGCGATCCGGTCCGCTGGCGGACGGTCTTGGCTCCCGCTTACGATGCCCTGGCCCTGGCCCGCTCCGGGCTCGCTCAGGACAAGGCGCTGATCGGCTTTGCCGGGGCGCCGTGGACACTGGCGACCTACATGGCCGGCGGCGGCAATGACGAGCAGAAAGCCGCGCGTTTGTGGGCTTATCGTGATCCCGACAGCTTCGATGCCTTGATCGCCTTGTTGGTGGATTGTGTATCGCAGCATCTGATCGGACAGTTCGAAGCTGGTGCACAGGCTGTGCAAATCTTCGACAGTTGGGCAGGCGGATTGCCGCCGGTGCTGTTCGATCGCTATGTCGTGAAGCCGACCGCGGCGATTGTGGAAAAAGTGCGTGCCGCCGTTCCCGAGGCGCCGATCATCGGCTTTCCGCGCGGCTCCAGTCTCGAGGGCTTGCTGGAGTATGCCGAGGCGACGGGGGTCAGCGGTCTCTCGGTAGATCCTGCCATCGATCTCGGTTTATTGGCGGCGACGGATGGTCCGGTGCTGCAGGGCAATCTCGATCCCCTGGCGCTGATCGCCGGCGGCGCGGCGTTGCGTGACGGTGTCGAGGCCATTCTCAAGGCGACCCGGCACGTCCCGTTCATTTTCAATCTCGGCCACGGCATTTTGCCCACAACACCGATCGACCATGTGGATGAATTGGTGAAACTGGTGCGAGGCCCGCGGTGAAACTGGCGGTCGTCCTGTTCAATCTGGGGGGACCGGACTCACCGGACGCGGTCGAGCCGTTCCTCACCAATCTGTTCAGCGATCCGGCGGTGCTGACCATGCCGGGCTTCATCCGCAAGCCGTTGGCGCGTTTCATCGCCCGCAAGCGCGCCCCCATCGCGCGCGAAATCTACGCCAAGATCGGCGGATCCTCGCCGATCCTGCCGGAAACCCTGGCGCAAGCCGAAGCGCTGGAAAAAGCGATTACCGAGCATGAGACGCGCGCCTTCATCGCGATGCGCTGCTGGAAGCCGTTCATCCACGAAGCCGCGGCGGCGGTGGCGGCGTTCAAGCCCGATCACATCGTGCTGTTGCCGCTCTATCCCCAGTTCTCGACCACCACGACCGGGTCTTCCCTGACGGAATGGAAACGGGTGGCGGCGTTGGCCGGGATCACGGCGCCGACCACCACCATTTGCTGCTATCCCGATCTTGACGGCTTCATCGCCGCGCTCGCCGGCAATATTGAGGACAGCTTCGCCGGGGCGCGAAGCGATGTTTCCTACCGTCTGCTGCTGTCGGCGCACGGCTTGCCCAAGCGGGTGATTGCGCGCGGCGATCCCTATCAAGCGCAAGTGGAACAGACCGCCGCTGCGCTCAAGGCGCGATTGTCCTGCGACGATGTATCGATCTGCTACCAGAGCAAGGTCGGCCCGCTGGAATGGATCGGTCCCGCCACCGACGCGGAAATCCGCCGCGCCGGCGCTGAAGGCAAAGGTTTGGTGATCGCCCCCGTCGCGTTCGTGTCGGAGCATTCCGAAACCCTGGTCGAACTCGACATCGAATACGCCAAGCTGGCGCGCGAAGCCGGCGTGCCCGATTACCGGCGCGTGCCGACGGTCAGCGTGCGCGCGGAATTCATCGCCGGATTGGCCGGTCTGGTGCGGCGGTCGATTCAAAGCGGATCGGGCGGCGGTGGGAAAACCTGTCCGCTGACGTCGGCGCGCTGCCCGCGGGTGGGGACAGCATGACAGCTTGGCTGGTCGATCACTATCTGCTGCTCAAGGCGTTTCACATCATCGCCGTGATCGCCTGGATGAGCGGGCTTTTTTATCTGCCGCGGCTGTTCGTCTATCACACCGAGACCGAGGTCGGGGCGGCGGATTACCGGCGCTTCGCGGTGATGGAGCGAAAGCTGCTTGCCGCCATCATGGGACCGGCGATGGGAATGACCTGGATTTTCGGGCTTTCCTTGGCGTGGGCCGGGGACTGGTGGCTGGCGGGCTGGTTCCATACCAAACTGGCGCTGGTCGTCGCCATGACCGCGATTCACATTGCCGACGCCCGGTTTGCGCGGGATTTTGCCGCCGGCCGCAATGTCCGCACGGCGCGGTTTTTTCGCTTATGGAACGAGGCGCCGACCTTGTTGATGATCGCCATCGTCATTTTGGTGGTTACAAAAGCTTTTTGAACCCCGTTTGCATTGGGCGCGAACCACGGTATAACTAGGCAGTTCTCCCATTGACCCCACCTGTTCGGCCGCTTTCTGCAGGCCGTCGCGGCATTAAGCCGGGGGTTGTCCTCCACATCGAACCCGAGAAGACCACTTCCCGGGTATTCCAGGTGCTATTTCCATGACGGTGCAAAATGGCCTGCAGGCGATGAAGCTGCAGGATCTCAAAGCGAAAACCCCGACCGATCTGCTCGCCTTTGCCGAGGAACTCGAAATCGAGAACGCCTCGACGATGCGCAAACAGGACATGATGTTCGCCATCCTGAAAGAGCTGGCGGAACGCAATGTCGAAATCACCGGCGCCGGCGTTTTGGAGACCCTGCAGGACGGCTTCGGCTTCCTGCGTTCGCCGGAATCCAACTATCTCGCCGGTCCCGACGACATCTACGTGTCGCCGTCGCAGATCCGCCGCTTCGGTCTTCGCACCGGCGATACCGTCGAAGGCCCGATCCGCTCCCCCAAGGATGGCGAGCGCTATTTCGCGCTGTTGAAGGTCTCGGCGATCAATTTCGAAGATCCCGAGAAGATCAAGCACAAGGTCCACTTCGACAACCTGACGCCGCTCTATCCGACGCGCTGGCTGAAGATGGAAATCGAAGACCCGACCATCAAGGACAAGACTGGCCGCGTCATCGACATCGTGTCGCCGCAGGGCATGGGCCAGCGCGCCTTGATCACCGCGCCGCCGCGTACCGGCAAGACCGTCATCCTGCAGAACATCGCCCGGGCGATCAGCGCCAATCACCCCGACGTCTATCTGATCGTTCTGCTGATCGACGAACGTCCGGAAGAAGTGACCGACATGCAGCGTACGGTGAAGGGCGAGGTCATCTCCTCGACCTTCGACGAACCGGCGACGCGCCACGTCCAGGTCGCCGAAATGGTGATCGAGAAAGCCAAGCGCCTGGTCGAACACAAGCGCGATGTCGTCATCCTGCTCGACTCCATCACCCGTCTCGGACGCGCCTACAACACCGTGGTTCCGTCGTCGGGCAAGGTGCTGACCGGCGGTGTCGACGCCAACGCCCTGCAGCGCCCCAAGCGCTTCTTCGGCGCGGCGCGCAATATCGAAGAAGGCGGTTCGCTGACCATCATCGCCACCGCGCTGATCGATACCGGCAGCCGCATGGACGAAGTGATCTTCGAAGAGTTCAAGGGCACCGGCAACTCGGAAATCATT
>JAHFQC010000045.1 GCA_023259375.1 Alphaproteobacteria bacterium | reverse complement strand
CCCGGCACGCTGACGGTTCTGCCGCGTGCTCTCACGATCACGGCCGATGACCTGTCAAGGATCTACGGCGATCCCAATCCGGATCTGACCTACAAGCTCGGCGGCTCCGGCCCCATTCCAACACGGGCTTTGTTCTATAAGGTCGGCGGCCAGGGTCTGGTGAACGGCGATACGCTTACCGGCGCTTTGGCGACGACGGCGGACCCTCAGAGCAACATCGGCCTTTATCCGATCACCCAAGGCACTCTGGCGGCTTCGTCGAACTACACGGTTACCTTCAATCCTGGCACGCTGACGGTTCTGGCGCGCGATATCACGATCTCGGCCGACGGCAAGTCGAAGATCTACGGTAATGCCAATCCGGACCTGACCTATACCGTCGGCGGCCTCGGACTGGTGAACGGCGATACGCTCACGGGCGCTCTGACGACCGGCGTTGATGCCACCACCGGCATCGGTTCGTACGGCATCGACCAAGGCAGCTTGGTGGCGTCGAACAGCTACAACGTCGCGTTCGCACCCGGCACGCTGACGGTTCTGGCCCGCGATATCACGGTCTCGGCCGACGGCAAGTCGAAGATCTACGGCAACGCCAATCCGAACCTGACCTATATCGTCGGCGGCCTCGGGCTGGTGAACGGCGATACCTTGACCGGTGGACTGACCACGGTGGCGAACGCCGTGAGCAGCGTCGGAGCCTACGCGATCACGCTGGGTTCGCTCGCCGCGTCGGGCAACTACACCTTGGCCTACGTCGGCAATCTCTTGACGGTGACGCCGGCGACCTTGATGATCACCGCCAAAGATATCGCCGCCCGCTCGCTTGCGGATGCGCAGTTCCAGGCGGGCTATTCCGGCTTCGTCAATGGCCAGGACAGCACAATCGTCAACGGTCTGGCTTACGCACTGCAGGCCGATGCCACTAATCCGCTCGCTTACGGCATCAATCCGTACGGCGCGACCGCGGCGAACTACACGATCAAGTACGTCGCCGGCCGCCTGACGCTGGTGCAGCCCGACAAGCCGATCAACACCGATACGACGACGAGTTCGGCGTTCGGGCCGGTCAGCGCCTACCGGGCGAGCAACGTAGTGACCGCGGCCATCGGCGGCGGAGTTCAGTATCTGCTGTTCCAGCTCGGCGTTCCGGGACAGATCAGTCCGTTCCAGCCGGTCGCGGTTGGCGACTACTCGAACGCCATTAGTGGTGAAGATAGGTTGGTGGGTAATCCATGATTTCGCATTTCGATAAAAAGGCAGCGTGCTGCGGGTCGGTTTTGGCGATGGCTATCGCCTGCATGGCTCCGGCTCTGGCACAGGACTTTGAACGGATCACGCCCAAGGCTCCGGTGACGACCAGTCCTGGCACGCTTGCGACTCCCGCCACCCCGGCAACGCCGGCGGTCGCCAAGAAGCTTCTGCTCCAGGACCTCAAGGGCCTTTATCTCGTCGGCGACGCCAAACTGGTCGTGCGCACGGGCGTGAAGGATTCCGGCGTGGTCGTGGGGCAGGGCCTGCCGCAGCTCAACAATTCGGAAATCCGCGGCAAGCTCGCGGCGTTCCTCGGCAAGCCGCTCAACACCGACGACCTGCCGCGCATCTCGCAGATCATCATCGACTGGTACCGGGATCATCAGCTCCCGGTGGTCGACGTGGTCTTCCCCGAGCAGGACATCAGCGGCGGCACCGTGCAGGCGGTCGTGTATACGTATCGTCTCGGCCAGGTAAAGGTTACCGGCGCCAACTGGTTCAACAGCGAGGTGCTGCGGCGCGAGATCCGGCTCGACAAGGGCGATCTGATCGACTTCTCTACCCTGAAGAACGACCTCAATCTCCTGAACCGCAATCCGTTCCATACCGTGAATGCGGTGCTCGAAAGCGGCGCCGCGCCGGGCGAAACCGACGTCCATCTCAACGTCAACGACCGTTTCCCGCTGCGCGTCTTCGCCGTGTACGACAACGACGGCTATCAGGTGACCGGCCGTGACCAGTACAGCGTCGGCTTCAACTGGGGCAACGTCGTCGGTCTCGATCAGCAGTTCTCCTACCGCTACATCACCAGCCCGGATCTCTGGCGTTCGCGCAACCGCGGCGCCGGGCATTCGGATGCGCCGCGCATGCAGGTGCATTCGGCCGATTATTGGGCGGCGCTGCCGTGGGGCGATGCCATCGACGTGTTTGGCTATTACGCCAAGCAGGTGCCCAACCTCGGCAGCTATTTCGACCAGATCGGCCAGAGCCTGCAGATGAGCGTGCGCTACGAGAAATCGCTGCCGATGATCGGGCTGCTGTCGCACCAGATCAAGTTCGGCTTCGACTACAAGCGCTCGGACAACAACCTCGCGTTCGGCGGCACGTCGATTTTCGCCAATGCCACCAACGTGCAGCAGTTCTCGCTGATCTACGACGGCACGCGCGACGACGATTACGGCGAGACCGCGATCGAAAACCAGTTTTTCTATAGCCCCGGCGGCTTCTCCGACGGCAACCGGACGTCCGTCTATCGCGCTTCGGGCGTGAACGGCGCCAAGGCGAACTACGTCTACGACAACCTGCAGATCACCCGCGTGACCAAGCTGCCGTGGAACATGTCCTCGCTGGTGCGCTTGCAGGGCCAGATCGCGAGCACTGAATTGCTGCCCAGCGAACAGATCGGCGCCGGCGGTTCGGAAAGCGTGCGCGGCTACGATCCGCGGGCGGCCAACGGCTCGCAAGGCTTCACGGCGCGCGTCGAATTCCGCAGCCCGCCTTACAGCCCGCTGCGCAAAATCTTCGGCGATGTCGAGGATACCGGACAGGTCCTGGCCTTCTATGACGCAGGCTTCCTCTCGCACGTTTACCATCAGACGGGCGGGCCGAAGAGCGCCACTCTGCAGAGCGCCGGCGTGGGCCTGAACTACGACGTAAGCCGTTACTTCGACTTACGATTCAGCTACGGCTGGGCGTTGAACAAGGTGCCGGGCGCACCGTACTTCAAGAACCTGGCGAACATTTCGGTGACGACATCGTACTGACCCGGACGGAATTGCTTCAAATCTGAATCAATTCCGGCGATTTGGGCTAAGCCCGCCTAAAAAGCCTTCTGCCTACCCTTCGTACGCACTTGGGAGTGCGTGCGATGGGTGGCGGAAAGCAATGGGCGGGCGTTTTGTTGGCCGCGTTGGGATTGGCGGGCTGCCAAAGCGCCGATCTGGCGGCTGGCAGCATACAGCCGGGGTTTTTCGCCTCGCACGGCGTTCTGGCTTCGCGTGAGGCCGTGGCGGTCAGTTCGCCGATCCCGCAAGGCGCGCTGACCGAAGCCCCGTCCGGCTTCGTCGCCTTCTGCAATCGCAATCCCGATCTGTGCCGCCGGAGCGCCGGCGGCGATATTATCAGTCTCGACAACAAACTGTGGCAGGCGTTGTGGGACGTCAACACGACGTGGAACGCCGCGATCAAGCCGATGGAAGATGCCGCTCATTATGGCCGCGTCGATTACTGGACCGTTCCGACCGACGGTTACGGCGATTGCGAGGACTACGCCCTGGGCAAGCGCAAATCCCTCATCGAAATGGGGCTGCCGTCGCAGGCGTTGCGGATTGGCATGGCGCAATTGCCGGACGGCGAGGCGCATGCCGTGCTGACCGTCGCGACGGATCGCGGCGACTACGTGCTCGACAATCTCAGTCCCGCGGTGCTGCCGTGGAATGCCACCGGCTATGTCTGGATCGCCCGCCAATCGGCGGACGAACGGCAGTGGGCGTCGGTGAGCGACGGGCGCGCGCTGGTCGCCGCGAATATCGGACGTTAGACCTGCACCAATTGCCGAACTTCCGGCGCCAGGCTGTCGTTGCCGTAAACGGCCAGGAACGCGATCATCACCACAATGCCGCGCTTCAGCCCGAACTCGGCGATGGCTTGCCCGATCTGCGGAAATCTTTTGGATACCGTTCCGCCACCTTGCGGCTGCCGAGCTCAGGAATGATGTCCTTTTCAATCATCCGCTCGTAGTCACCACGGGTCGAGGCCCGGAGCTTTGGCAGATGCTCCTTTCGGAACCTCTTGCAGATATCTGCAACGGTCGGCGCGTCCCTCGCCGATTTCAGCTCGTCCGCGGGATCGACCTCATCATAGCGAATTTGTGCTTTCAGCTTCCGCGCCTGTTCCCTTGCAGCCGCGATCTGCCATTCCGGAAATCTGCCGATGGTGAAAATGCGTCGCCGCCCGGCAAACGTGTAATCGAGGCTCTTAATCAGCGGGTCGCAGGTTCGAGTCCTGCATCACCCACCACTTCTTAGGAAAGAACGCCAAACGGCTCCAGGTGGAAAGCTTCGTGCTTTCCCCAGCGATGGCGGCTGCATCGACGGTGGGTAACCAGTTGCCGCGTCATCAAAGCGATTGACGGCGGACCGTTTCGCAGGTGTCTGGAGCCACATTTCTGACACAGCCAACGGGGAGTTCCGGGCATGGTGAGTGCGCTCAATCTGCAAAGTCTCGCCGGTGTTGTCCTCATAATCCTGCTCTGCTGGCTGTTCTCCGAGAACCGCCGCCGCTTTCCCTTTCTCCTGGTGATCGGCGCCGTCGGCGTGCAGATCGCGCTCGTGCTGGCGCTGTTCGGCGTTCCCGCCATCCGGGCCGGTCTCACCAGTTTCGGGGGCGTGTTCGACGGCCTCGCCAAGTCGTCCCAGACCGGCGTTGCCTTCGTGTTCGGCTTCCTGAGCGGGTCGGGCCCCCAGCCGTATCCGATGACCAATGCCAGCGCCTTGTTCGTGTTCGGCTTCCGCGTCCTGCCGGTGATTTTGCTGGTGTGCACCCTGGCGGCCTTGCTGTGGCATTGGGGGATCCTCAAGTGGATCACCAAGGCGTTCGGCTTCATCTTCTCGCGCACCATGGGTCTCAGGGGACCGACGGCACTGGCCGCAGCGGCGACCATCTTCATGGGCCAGGTCGAAGGCCCGATCGTCATCCGCGCCTATTTGAACCGCCTGACGCGGTCCGAACTGTTCCTGCTTCTCACGGTGGGCATGGCCTGCGTGTCGGGCTCGACCATGGTCGCCTATGTGACGATCCTGTCGGGCGTGCTGCCCGGTGCGGCGGCGCATGTTTTGACGGCCTCGATCATCTCGGCGCCGGCCGGCATTCTGTTGGCACGCATTCTGGTCCCGCGCGATCCCAAGGCGGAAGCGGAAAAGGAAACGGTCTCGCTCAACGAGCGCACCTACTCGAGCTCGATGGATGCCATCATGAAGGGCATCAGCGACGGCATGCAGATCGCGGTCAATGTCGCCGCCTGCCTGATCGTGTTCGTTGCCCTGGTCGCTTTGGTCAACGCGATGCTCGCGGCTATGCCGGCGGTCGGCGGCGCTCCGATCAGCGTCGAGCGCGTTCTCGGCTATGTCTTCGCGCCGATCGCCTGGTGCCTCGGCATCCAGCCGAGTGAAATCCTGCCGGCCGGACAGCTTCTCGGCACCAAGATGATGCTGACGGAGTTCACCGCGTTCATCAAACTGGGCGCCATCCCGGCCGCGGAATTGACCGAGCGCACCCGTATCATCATGACCTATGCCTTGTGCGGTTTCGCCAACGTGGCCTCGGTCGGCATCAATCTCGCCGGGTTCTCGGTGTTGCTGCCCGAGCGCCGCGACGAGATCATCCACATGGTCGGCAAGGCGATGCTGGCGGGCTTCTTCGCCACCTGCCTTTCGGCTGCGATCGTCGGGGCCATCCCGGCGTCGATCGTGGGTATCGGAGGCTAAGCGCCGAAAACCGGCTTGCAGACGGCCGGCGAATGAGAGAAACCGGCCCAATGTTGGCGGACGGGGGATGCTCGTCGCCTTCTCATGCATGGGATGACGTCAGGTGCCGAACGACAGGGTGCTGAGCAAGGTTCCGGCGGTTACGCTCGGATTCTGGATCATCAAGATCCTGGCAACGACGCTGGGCGAGACCGGTGGCGATACCGTCACCATGACCTGGGATATGGGCTATCTCGTTGGCTGCCTGATTTTCGTCGGGCCGCTGCTCCTGCTGGTGGGTCTGCAGATTGCGGCCCGCCGGTTTCATCCGCTGCTCTATTGGGCGACCATCGTGGCGTCGACCACCGCCGGAACCACCATGGCCGACTTTGCCGACCGCTCGCTTGGCGTCGGGTATGCCGGCGGAACCTCAGTGCTGCTGGCCTGCGTTTTGGCCAGTCTGCTGGCGTGGTACCGGGTCGAAGGAAGCGTGTCCGTCGCCACGGTGAACTCACCGCGCATCGAGGCGTTCTATTGGCTCACCATCACGTTTTCGCAAACTTTGGGCACGGCCCTGGGCGACTGGATGGCCGACACATCAGGCCTTGGTTACCTCGGCGCCGCCGCCGTGTTCGCAGCCGGCCTCGCTGGTCTGGCAGTGGCGTTCTACACCACCAAGCTGTCGCGAATGGCGCTGTTCTGGATGGCCTTCATCCTCACGCGCCCGCTGGGAGCGACCGTCGGTGATTTCTTCGACAAGCCGCACCACCAGGGCGGGCTCGCCGTGTCGCGGCCATTGGCTACCGTCATCATCGGCGGCGCCATGCTCGCTTTGATCCTGCTGATCCCCCAGCGCGCCGCAGAACATTCAGCCCGAACATCGGCTTAGTAACCCGTGACTGGCGATGGCCGCGGCGGCTGCTAAGATGGCGGGAGTGCTATCCAAGCGAGTCCGTCATGCCGCAATACGCCGAATCCTTTCTGTCCTACATCGACCGTTCGCCGTCGCCCTACCACGCGATTGCCGAAGCCGTAGCTCTGTTGACAGCTGCCGGCTTTGCGCCGCTGGAGGAAGGTGAGCGCTGGGCCTTGAAGTCCGGTGGCGCCTATTTTGTGGTGCGTGGCGGCAAATCGATTGTCGCGTGGCGGCAAGGCTCGGCGCCGGCGTCTGAGGCAGGGTTCCGCTTGGTGGCCGCGCACAGCGATAGTCCCGTTCTCAAGCTCCGCCCGCGCCCAGATCTCGAAGCCAAAGGTCTGCGCCTGCTCACCGCCGATGTTTACGGCGGTCCGCTGTTGTCGCCCTGGTTCGACCGCGAATTGAAGCTGGCGGGCGCAGTGTGGTGTGGCGGCGGCACGGTGAAACGCCATCTGGTGGATTTGCCGAAACTGCCGGTGCGGCTCGTCTCACTGGCGATTCATCTGAAGTCCGATAAGGGCAGCGACAGCTTCACCCTCGACCGCGAGAAGGACCTTGCGGTGTTTGTGGGGCAGGGCAAACCCGGATTCGATCTGGTGCAAGAGGCTATTACCGTGGCGCTGGGCGGCGATCCCGGCCCGATCCTGTCGATCGATCTTTCGCTCGGCGATGTGGCGCCGGCGGTGCGCCTGGGCGCCGAGGGCGAGCTCATCAGTGCGCCGCGGCTCGACAATCTCTTCAGTGCCTTCACGGCGCTGACGGCCTTGATCGAAAGCCAGCCGGCCGAAGCCACGCTCGGCGCCATCGTCTATGACGCCGAAGAAATCGGCAGCCAGACCTATGCCGGTGCCCGTTCCAATTTCGTCGAAAGCGTGGTCGATCGCATCGTCGGCAGTGTGCCGGAAGACGTCTGGCGCGCCAAAGCGCATTCGCTCATCGTCAGCGCCGACATGGCGCATGCCGAGCATCCGTCGTTCACCGCAGCGACCGATCCGGTCACCGTTCCGGCATTGAATGGCGGTCTCGCGGTGAAAACCGGTGTGCAGGGCAATTACGCCATCGGTCCGGCGGCCGAGGCGTGGTTCCTGAAAGTGTGCGAAGAGGCCAAGGTGCCGCTGCAGCGCTTCCGCTATCGCTGCGATCACGGCCGCGGCTCGTCCATCGGCCCGATGGCAACCAGCGGCCTCGGCATCGCCGGCATCGATGTCGGTGCGCCTATGCTGGCGATGCATTCGGTGCGTGAACTGGCCGGCACCGCCGATCTCGAAGCCTCGATCAAGGCGTTCGCTGCGATGTACGCGTCGAAAGAACCGTTGGCGATCTAGGCCCGCCGCACCGCCAGCACGGCGTTGTGCCCGCCGAAAGCGAACGAGTTCGATAGCGCCACGTCGAACGCCTTGTCGCGCGCCGTGTTGGGCACGTAATCGAGATCGCAAGCCGGATCGGCCTCGGCGAAATTGGCGGTGGGCGGGATGAAGCCGCCGTTCATCGCGATCACCGTCGCCGCCAGTTCGATCGCGCCCGCCGCGCCGAGGGCGTGGCCATGCATCGATTTGGTCGAGCTGACCGCGAGTTTGTCCGCTTGCGGACCGAATACGGCGCGGATTGCTTTGGTCTCGGTAGGATCGTTGGCGGGCGTGCCGGTGCCATGGGCATTGATGTACGCGACTTCCTCCGACGCCAGTCCGGCATCGTCGAGACAGGCGCGCATGGCGGCCGCGGCCCCGTCGGCGTTGGGCAGCACGATATCGGAGGCGTCGGAACTCATGCCGAAGCCGGCGATTTCGGCGCGGATCGTGGCACCGCGGGCGAGCGCGTGATCGCGGTTTTCGATCACGAAAATGCCGGCGCCTTCGCCCAGCACCATGCCGCTGCGGTTCTTGGAGAACGGCCGGCACATCTCGACCGACATCACCCGTAACGCTTCCCAGCCCTTGAGCGTGCCATAGGTCAGTGCGGCCTCGGTTCCGCCGGTGACGGCTGCGGTGACCGCGCCGCTTTTCACCATCTGATAGGCGACGCCGACGGCGTGGGTGGCGGACGCGCACGCGCTCGCCACCGTGAACGAAGGGCCGGTGATGCCGTTCTCCATGCTGATATGGCTCATCGCCGCCGAGATCATCAGCTTGGGCACGGTGAAGGGATGCACGCGTTTGGCGCCTTCGCCGTAGACGCGATGGAAGCACTCATCGAGCGTCGTGATGCCGCCGACACCGCTGCCGATGATAGTTGCGGCGCGCGGGCCGAGCGCGCGCAAATCAAGCCCGCTCTGCAGCACCGCTTGGCGCGCGGCGACGAGCGCAAACTGGGCGCAGCGGTCGAGCAGCGGCAGTTTCTTTTCGTCGAACAGACTCGCCGGATCGAAATCCTTCACTTCGGAGCCGATCTTGACCGCGAGATTTTCGGTCGGAACGCAGGTGAGGGGTGCGATGGCGACGCGTCCGGCCCGCAACGAGGCCTCCATGGCGGCGGCGCTGTTGCCGAGCGGTGAGATGATGCCAAGACCCGTAATGACGACCCGGTTCATGCCGTCGCCCTTTCTCGCATCGTTGTTATGGCAACGCTTAAGCGGCGTGGCGCTGGGCGAGAAGGTTGTCGACGGCCTTGACGATGTCGTTCACCGATTGGAACGAAATTCCGGCCGTGTTCTGCTCGCCGGCGCCGTAAGGCACTTCAATATCGAACTTTTCCTCGATCGCGAAAACGAGTTCGACCACATCGATGGACTGCAAATTGAGATCGGCGAGTTTGGTATCGCGTGTCAGCGTGCTGGGCTCTACTTTGGCCTGCTTGGCGACGAGTTCAACGACGTCGTGTTCCGTATCCATGACCGCCCCGATTCGTGTGACTGCCTCACATTTTTATCGGAACAGTTGTATCGCGGATTTGGTTTCCTGCCAAATTGCTCAGTATGCCTACGATACCGAATTCAACCTGCGGCGATGCGGAACATCTCGGCCTGCAACTTCAAGGCATGTTTACGCGAGTCGAAATCGCGCTCGATTCGTGCCCTGGCGGCAAGACCGTGGCTTTGGCGCATCGCCGGGTTATGAAAATAGTCGAGGCACGCCTGGGCCAAACCTTCGATATCCGGCGGTTTGCCGTTAACGACGAAGCCTTCCTTGCCGTGGGCGCACATTTCGGGGATGCCGCCCATCGCAAACGTGATGATCGGCTTGCCCATGGCCATCGATTCCATGACTGAGCGCGGCAGCGGGTCCTCGTAGACCGACGGCACCACGGCGACATCGAAATCGGCGACATAAGCGCGAGGGTCGGCGCGGAAGCCGATGAATTGCATGAATCCGTCGATACCGAGGTCTTTAGCGAGTGCGATGCATTCTTCGCGATGGTCCGGGGTCATGTCCTGCGGCGTGTCGCCGAGCACGATGAAGCGGCAGCGCGTCCGCTCCTCCGCCGAGAGGCGGTCGTGGACGATTTTGGCGGCCCGCACCATCTCGACATAGCCCTTGCGCGGCACGATACGGCCGTGGCTGCCGAAGATCACGATGTCGTCGGCAAGTCCGAGTTCCTTGCGCAATGCGGGTTCGACTCCGGCGCCGTCGAATTCCTCGATGTCGAGCGCAGTCTGGATCGGCTTGACCTTGGCGCGCACATGATCGAACTGCGGCTCGCACGGCTTCGAGACGCAGATGATTAGCTTCAGATACTTTCCGGCCGCCAGCTTCTGATGCAGACGGCGGATCGGTTTGGCCACCGACGGATAGAGCACATGCCAGATCGCCGGCGTTTTGGTCGCTGCTGCCAGCGCGCCGCCGAGGAAGCCGGCCGACGTGCCGTTGCAGAAGATGAGGTCGTATTTCTCGCGTTTGATCCGGCGCATCAGCCGCACGAACCCGGCCATCGCCCGTCCGATATTGCCGAGCGTGCGCGCCGCCTTCAGCGCCAGCGGCGCCGAGAAATCTTCGCGCTCGATGGTGCGCGACAACGGTTCGAACGGATGCTCGATCAGTCCGGGCTCGAAGAACAGCGTCTCGGCGCAGTGATTGTCGATCAGGCGGCGGGCAACGATGCCGTCGCGCGGCAGCATGATGGTGCGCTCGATGCGGGCGGGATCGAGGAATTTGGTGATGTAGAGAATCGTCCGCCCCGGTCCGCCGTTGCGCGAGGTATCGTTGATGAACAGCACCTTGAGGCGGCGCGTGTTCGTCGTGGTCGGTGCGGCGGCATTCAGAACTTCAGCCATCATCCCTCTCTCGGGGCGCGCGGCCGGAAAAGTGTAAAGCGGTTTTCCGACAAGCCGCGCGACAAACTAAACAAGCCTCGTATACACGGCGTCGTAGCCCTCGCACATCGTCTCCAGGCCGAACCCTGCCGTGACCCAGGCGCGCGCCTCTTTTCCGCGGCGGGCGGCTTCGGCGCGATCGGCAGAGGCCTGTCGCAGAAGCCGGGCAAATCCGGCGACGCTGTCGTCGTCGGTGAGCCAGCCGGTGCGGCCATCCACCACGGCCTCGGGCGTGCCACCCTGGGCGACGGCGATTGCCGGCCTCTGCATGGCGCCCGCTTCGAGAATGGCGAGTGACATCGCCTCCTGGCGGGTGGTGTTGACCACCGCATCGGCGCCCGCGATGACGCCGCGGGGATCGGAGAGCTGACCAAGAAAACGCACCCGGTCGGCAACACCGCAGCGCTGCGCGAGAGTTTTCAGTTTGGCGCGGTCGGCGCCGTCGCCGGCAATGTCGAACAACACGTCGGGCACTTCCGCCAACGCCGCGATGACGATTTCGAGCCGCTTCACCGGTTCGAGCCGCACCGCGGCCGCGATCGTGAACGGACCTTCGCTGCGCGGCGGTTGCGGCTGAAAGCGGGCGAGATCGATGCCGTTGTGGACAACGGTGATGCGGTTCGCCACCGCCGGTTCGATCCGCGCCACCGTGCGGCCGACGAAATCGCTGACGGCAACGATCTTCGTCGTGTGCTTCAGCGCCCAATGCCGGTTGAGACTGCAAGTGGGGTCGCGGTAGTGGCGAATGCCGTGTTCGGTACGCACCAATGGCCGCCCGCAAAGCAGCGCCGCGCGCACCGCCAGAACATGCGAGCCATAGGTGTGGCAGTGCAGAATGTCGGCGCGCTCGGCTTCGATCACGCCTTTGAGCCAAGCGATATCGGCCGGTCCGTAACTGCGCCACAGATAGGCGAGCGGATTCTCGTGACAGCGGCCGCGATCGTGCACCGGCGCGCCGCAGCTACGGAAGAATGCCGTCAGGTCGGGATTGGGCGTCATCACGGCAATGGCGTGTTCCGCAGCACCGCGACGTGCGGCGAGGGTCGCAAGCAGCCGTTCGGCGCCGCCGATCTGTCCGGCCACCACGACGTGCAGAACTTTTATTCGTGCTGTCATCACATCCGATGCGTTGTGAGGTTGTGTGCCATGGCGTGAGCGGATCCCGGTTCTGCGACAATTTCCGACACTTTCCCGGTATCCACGGCGCTGCATTCACGCCGGAATACATCACGGCGAAGCGTTCGAAATAGGAATCGCCTCGTTGTGACGCAAGGATTCGGCTGCATGCCTGTTTCTTCCGATACCCGGCCGGTTTGGTCCATTGCGTCTTTCACCAGGCGGCAGGTTGTTCTGGCGTCAGAATTGACCGGCGCCGAGGCCCGCGCCTACGACCAGTTCGTCGCAACCGCGCCTTCGGGCCATTACAGCCAGACGCGCGCGTGGGCCAGGGTTATCGCTGCGGAACGCTCCGTGGAGCCGCTGTTTTTTCTGGTCCGCTATGGTGACGAGGTCATCGGCGCCGGCCTGGTTTTGCGTCCGGTCGTCGGCGGTGTGGCGCTGCCGGTCGCCCGAATCGAGCACGGCCCCGTCACGGCGGCGCCCGAGGATCTGCCCGAAGTGCTGGCCGCCCTGCGACAAAACTGCCTGAGCAAAGGCATCCTGCGCTTGGCCGTGAGCCCGAACTGGACCGATCCCCACCGTTTGGTTGCCGAATCCGCTCTGAGCAACGCCGGATTTACCCCCCGTTCGCGCGCCGATGGCCGCTTGAGGCGTTCCAGACGCCTCGACTTGGCCGCGCTAAATGAGAAAAAAACGTGGTGCGCCAGTAACTTGGTCGAAATTCGGCGGGCCATCGGGACGGCGGCGCGGGCAGGCGTCACGGTCCGTCCGGGGAAGCACGAAGATCTGGCGACGCTGTCGGACCTGGCCGGCTTAAGCCTCGCCGCAACCGCTGCGCTGGACGACTATTTCCTCCGCCCCGGCGCGGCGATGTTCGTCTCGAGCTTTCACGACACCCTGATTTCCGCCGTTTTTTCCATCATTCACAAAGGCTTGGCGACTTCGATCCGGGCCTTCACGACGTCCCGGGCGTTACCGTTTTCGCCGTCCGTGCTGGCGGTAACCGAAGCCATGCAGTGGGCCCGCCGGATGGGCGCGTGGGCCTTTGAAGAGCAAGGTGGCTCATCCCCGGAATTTGCCGGCTATTGCCGGACCGAAGTCCTTCTGGTCGGCGAACACGTCCGCTGGTGGTGACTAAGGATTAATACGGACAACGAAAAACCGCCGCGACAAATCCTCGACGTTGCGGCAATACTCGGCCCTTATCTTGGGGCCTGGGTATGGACGCCTATCTTTGCGTCTCGATTGATTGCGAATGCGACAAAGGTGAAGGCTGGCGGCTGAAGAAGCCGCTCAGTTTCGCCGGGATCTCGGCTGGCATTGCCGACCGTCTGCAGCCGCTGTTTCGCGCCTATGGCGCCAAGCCGACCTATCTGTTGTCGCCGGAGGTGCTGCGCGACCCGGCTTCGGCCGATTGTCTCAGGCAGCTTTCGGGCAGCGCGGAATTTGGCACCCATCTGCACGGCGAGTTCGTTGAGCCCGAGGCGTTCGAGCCCGACGAAACTATTGCCTTCCAGTGCAATTATCCGCCTCAGGTCGAGCGACAGAAGCTGGAGGCGTTGACGGATCTCTTCCGGGCGGCGCTGAGCCGCCAGCCGCGCTCATTCCGTGCCGGACGTTTCGGCATTGGCCCGCATTCGCTGCAATTCCTCGCCGAGCTCGGCTACACCGTCGATTCGAGCGTCAGTCCGCTCAAGGATTGGAGCAAGCAAGGCGCCCCCGCCGCATCGTTCCGCTCGGCGCCGTCTCAGCCTTATTGGCCGGTACCGAGCGTGCCCGAATTGAAGGCGAGCGAGTCCGGTCCGGTGCTCGAAGTGCCGGTGACGATTTTGCCGTCGCGTTTTCAGCACCTGCCATTGATCGGCACGCGCTTCGAGCCGCGCTGGCTGCGACCCACGCACGGCAGTGTCGAGAGCCTGGTCGCCGTCGCGCGTGACGAACGGACGCGCGTGAAGAACGGTCCGGTCGTCCTCAACTGCATGTTCCACAATGTGGAGATCATGGCCGGCCTCAGTCCCTATGCGAAGAACGAGGCCGAAGCCGACGCCATCCTGAACCGGCTCGCCGGGCTGTTGGCCTATGCCCGCTCCGAGGGCATTGCCGTGGTCGGGCTGACCGATATCGCGACGATCTTCACCGAGACCGAAGTCCGCGTCTCCGAACCGGCGTAACGGGTTTCGGCCCTGTACTTTGATCGGGTCGGGCCTCTATCATCCGACGGCAAGCAATTCGGCTTAATATCTCAGCATGCTTTCCGTGCAGCATCTGGTGAAGTCCCTCGGCGGACGGCGCGTCATCGAGGACGTGACGTTTCGTGTCGAGCGTGGCGAAGTGGTCGGTCTGCTTGGGCCCAACGGTGCCGGCAAGTCGACCAGTTTCAAGATGCTGACCGGCCTCACCGTGCCTGATGCCGGAACCATCGAACTGGACGGCGACGACATTACGTTCCTGCCATTTTACGAGCGGGCCCGGCGCGGCATCTCCTATCTGCCGCAGGATACCTTCGTGCCGCGCGTCCTGAGCGTCGAAGCCAATCTCGAAATGGTGCTGGAAGCGCGCGAACCGTCGCGGCGTCAGCGTCTCCAGATTGCGGAATCCCTGTTCGAGCAATTCCATCTCGGCGATCTGCGCAAGATGGCGGTCGGCTCGCTGTCGGGCGGACAACGGCGGCGCGTCGAGATCGCCATTACGCTTGCGCTGCGACCCAGTTTTGCGCTGCTCGATGAGCCGTTCGCGCGTGTCGATCCGCAGACGATCGAGGAAATCGGCCAACTGATCCGCACCATGACCGGGCGTGGCATCGGCATTCTCATCACCGACCACAATGCGCGCGAGCTGTTCCAGATCGTCGACCGCGCCTATGTGATCGAAAGCGGCAGCGTGCTCGCCGAAGGCGCCCCGCAAGCGCTGCTCGACGATGCCGAAGTGCGCCGGGCCTATCTTGGCGAGGAGTTCCGGATATGACGGATACTCGCCCCCGCACGTTTGCCGGATTGATCAAGCGCCTCACCGGGCCGCTGACCCATCTTTATGCGCGCCGTTTTTTTGCCGGTGTGGCGCTGCTCGTCTTCACCGTGATGGTGCTGTTCGAGGCGGTGTTCGTGGCCGAACGCTTTCCCATGGTGTTCCGCGCCGTCTCCCAGAACCACGGCGATCCGCGCGACATGGCCTTCCTGATGTTGTGCAATTCGACCCAGGTGGTCGATTTGGCGCTCGCCATTGCGGTTCTGGTCGGCACTTATTGGACCGTCCTGAAGCTGCGTGAGGACCGCGAACTCCTGGTTCTGGTGTCGGCCGGGACCGGCCCGTTCCAGTTGATCGGTCTCGCGTTGGCCGTTGCCGTGGTGGCGATGTTCGCCTCGCTCTACGTCTCCAGCGTGCTCGATCCGGCCGCCCGCTTCACCGAGCGCGAGGTGCTGTTCCAGGCGGAATTCCGCGGCCTTCGAACCGGCATCAACACCGGTCAGTTCTACGATTTCCCGGGCCGCGTCGCCTTCGCACCGGCGCGCCGGGCGGTGAGCGGTGTGACGGCGTTGAATCAGACCCGCGGTCTGTTTGTTTATGAAGAGCTGAAAGACGGCAAATTCCGCGTCGTCACCGCCGATCATGCCAGTCTCGAAGGTCCCGATTCGGTGGGGCGCCTCCTGCTCAAACTCGGCGGCTTCACCTCACAGACCTTCGATCCAGCCCAAAAGGCGTGTCCGGGGTGTGGCGGCACCACCACCGGCATGTCGCAGATGGCGACGCTGGCCGGCGACATCACCCAGACGATGAAAGCCGAGCAACTTCTTTCGTTCGAGCCGCGCGGCGCCAATGCCGACGAACTCACGATCTTCGAGCAGTTCGCCGCCTCCGAGTATTCCAGAGAAGCGCGTCATCGCGAGGACATGCGCCTGTTGGGTGAGCGGCTGGCGCGCAGTTTCCTCTGCCTGCTGGCGCCGCTGATCGCGCTCGCTTGCGTCTGCCTCACCAACCGCACCACCAACTACTTCGCCTTGCCACTGGCCTGCATGGGTTTGATGAGCCTCAACGTCACCAGCGAGTGGCTGATCCGCGTCATCGTTCCGCTTGATCCGTGGGGGGCGCTCAGGACCCCGGCGCTGCTGACGCTCGCCATGGCCGCGCTGCTGCTGGCTGAAATCTTCCGCGAGCAGGGACGGCTGGCGCAACCGCAGCTGGGGCGGCCATGAGCACTGCACCGACCCGCGCGCGCGTCGTGCTCGCTCCGTTCGGGCGCCACACCGCCTATCTGTTGGCCGGCTATCTGCGTCATGTGCTGATCGTCACGTCGGTGCTTCTGGCGATCGCACTCACCATCGATTTGTGGCCGCAGTTCCAGGATGTGGCAGCCAAGGGTTCGGGCAATTTCGGTGCGGTGTGGAGCGTGGTGCGGTTCTCGGCGTTGCGCACGCCCGGCCTGATCGCGCCGCTGTTGCCGTTCGCGACGTTCATCGGCGTGTTGTGGACCGAAGTGGCGCACACCCAGTCGGGCGAACGCATGCTGGTGTGGAATTCCGGCCGCTCGCCGCTGCAATGCCTGTCGCCGGTGCTCTTGGCCGGGCTCATTCTCGGCGGCGCCGATTTCATCATGGACGGTTATCTTGGACCGGCCTCGATGAACATCCAGATGGCCGAACGGTTCGGACGCGACGGTGTCCGGCTCGATCGCGCCAAACTGTCGAATCCGGCCTGGATGACCGCGGGCGGCGGCATTTTGCGGGCCCAGATCGAATACGGTCCGCCGCCGGTCTTGCGCAATGTGATGTTTTTCGCCCGCGATGCTGACGGCAAGCTCGCCGAAGTGGACATTGCGCCGGTGGCGGTGTGGGAAGAAGGCACCGATCGCTGGTCGATGCAGAACGGTCAGTATTGGAAGGCCGGTTCGGACCAAGGCGTCAGCCGGACGTTGTTTGCCGGCCGCGCAACGCGCCAGACCATGACTCCATTCGCGGAAAAATCGGTCACGCTGGCGATCGACCCGTTGTGGTTCACCTGGCACAGCCTGCAACCGCAATACATTCCGCTGCCGGTCTTGGCCAAGCTGGCTTCATCGGAGCACGTGCCTGATGCACGGGGCCGCTACGAAACCCGTGTCCATGTCGTGCTGGCGGAAGCGGTGCTGCCGGGTTTGATGGCGCTGTTGGCCTCGGCGTTGTCGATGCTGTTGATGGCCTACCGCACGCCGGCGCCGGCGCTGGTCGGCATCGTCTTCAGCGGCTACATCGCGCATTTCGGCATCAAGGCGTGCCTGATCATGGGCCAGAACGACTACATGAACCCGGTCATCGCCGGCTGGCTGGTGCCGGCCTGCCTGATCGTGGCATTGGCGACGATCTTCGCGCTGATCGAAACGCAGCGGCGAGGGCGCCGCGCAATCAGCGCCGGTTGATGTGTTCGCGCACCGCTTTGCCGGTGGCGCGGTCGATGCCGAAAAGATCGAGTTCGGGCACGTCCGGCATCAAGCCGTGATCGTCGACTTCGAGATAGATGTAGACCAGCTTGACCCAGCGCTCGCCGATCTTGCCGAACACTTCCGGTTTGCCTTGGGCGTCGAGGCCGATATAGAGCGTGCGCTCCGGCATCGCCGCGATCTTGAAGCTGTAGGAGCCGTTCGGCCCGTTATGCTTCACCGACTTGACGCCGTACGCCATCATGCGTTCGGCGAAGTTGAGCGGCTTGATGTGGCCGTCGACGCGGTACCAGCGCCAGTACGCGGTGACCGGCTCGGACGGATCGAGCTTGCCGTCTTTCATCTTGGCGCAATAGATGACCGTGCTCGAATTGGACGAACGCTCGATATAGAACACCTGGTCCGGTTCGGAGGGGATCGGGTAAGCCGGCTTGACCCGCGGGATCGCATCCATCTCGGTGACGGTGCTTTTCATCTCCGTGGCGTCCGCTGGCACCGCGACGGCCAGAACCAGCGCGATTGCGACCCATAGGTTCCACTTACGCACAGCACGCTACTCCCGTCATTTGCGCCGCGCGCCGCCGGGCGACGGCGTCGGCATAAAGCGCAAAGAGTTTTTCGAAATGGCTTTCGATGTCGCCGATGCGCTCCGCCGCGATCGCTTCGGCGGCAGTAGACAGCGTGGTGCGGTCGCGGTTCAGGATCGCGACCAGCGCCTTGGCTGCCGCAGCGGAATCGCCGGCACGATAAATCTCGGCGCACGATGCATCGGCGAGATCGGCGGCGCCGCCGGTATCGGGCACTATCACCGGCGTGCCGCAGCACAACGCTTCGGCCACCGAGAAGCCATAGGTTTCCGCCGACGAGCCGTGCAGCACGACATCGGCCGACGCAATGGTGCGCGCCAGCGTCTCGCGATCCTTGAGCCAGCCGGCAAGATGAATGTGCTCGACCTTAGCGGCGCGCTTTTCGATGGTGCCCCGAATAAAGCCGTCACCGACGACATAGAACCCGATCGGCCGCGTCTTCTGCGCCTTCGTCACTGCTTCGATCAGCATGCCGACCCGCTTTTCCGGATGGAAGCGGCCGACATTGAGCACCAGCGCGGCGTCGGGTTTGAGGCCGCATTGCGCCAGCAATTCGGCGCGCAGGTTCTCGTCGCGAAGACCGGGGCGGAAGGTGGCGCGCTCGACTCCGAACGGCACGGTGTGGATGTTCTTGAGCCCGTATTGCTGGAACCGCCGCTTGAGCCAGGCGCCCGCCACGACACAGCCGTCATAGCGCGCATTGAGCCGACGCAGATACGACCAGTACCAGCCGAACAGCCAGTCGATGGTGTCCGGCTTCAGCTTTCCCGCCAGCAGCGTCTGCGGATAGACGGCGACCGGGTCGGCATGCATGAACAACATCTTCACGGCATCGCCGCGCCATTGGCCGGCATAATAGCCGCCGGTGTAGGGTGAAGAGCCTTCCAGAACGTCGGGCTTCTCGGCATCGATGGCGTCGAGCACATCGCGTGCGCCCCAGAAGGTACGATAATTCTTGTCGAACGGCAGTTGCGGCGTCTTGAGCCAGACGACGCGGCCGCCCTCGCGCGGTTCGCGATGGCTGTCCGTGCCCGGAGCGATCACCGTCAGGTCATGGCCGAGCCGGGCCGCGATCTTGAATTTCTGTTCGACATAAGCGCGGACGCCGCCGCCGGTCGGCGAATAGAATTCGGAGACGTCGACGATTTTCATCGCGCCACCACGGACCGGTAGTGGTCGAGGATTTTCGCCATGCTCTCGTCCCAGGAGAAGGTCAGGGCGCGTTCGCGGGCGGCGGCGCCGAAGCGGGCCCGCAACTCGTCATCGCGCGCCAGCACCGCAAGCCGTCCGGCGAAACCGTTGGCGTTGCGCGGGGTCTCGAGATAGCCGGTCTCGCCATGCACGACCAGCGAACGGCTGCCGGTGGCATTGGCGCAAACGCAAGGCAGGCCCGACGCCATTGCTTCCAGCGTGACGTTGCCGAACGTTTCGGTTTCGCTGGGAAACAGGAACACGTCGGATGCGGCATACGCCGCCGCCAGTTCCTCGCCTTGGAGAAATCCCGCGAATATCGCGCCGGGCAAGCCCTCTTCCAGGATGCCCCGATCAGGCCCGTCGCCGACAATCAGCACGCGATGCGGCATGCCGCGCGCCGCGAACAACTTGAGGCTCGCTACCACGGTGTCGAGTTCCTTCTCGCGCACCAGCCGCGAGACGAAGGTCACGACGAATTCGTCGGGTCCGACGCCGTGCTTGGCGCGCCATTCGGGCGAGCGCTTGGCCGGATTGAATAGCTTGGTATCGACGCCGCGCGGCCACAGCTTGAAGGCTGTCTGCACGCCGTCGGCCTTCAACGACTCCAGCATCGAACCGCTCGGCACATAGACTTCGCGCGCCGCGCTATAGGCAAAGCGCAGATAGCGTTTCAACAGTCCTTCGGCCAGCGACGAACCGGGATAATGTTTGAGGTACGTATCGAACCGCGTGTGGCACGACGCGACCAGCGGCACGTTCAGCGCTTTGGCGGCGCGGATGGCGCTGTAGCCGAGCGGATCGGGCGCCAAGGCGAGATGAATGAGATCGGGCTTGAACGCGGCGAGCGGCGCTTTCGGAATCCCGAAGGCAAGGCGGTACTCGGAGCGGAGCGGCACCGGAATCGAGGGCACCGGTACCAGCGTTCCGGCATGATCGAGCGCGGCTGTTTTACCGACCGGCGCGAACACCAGCACCTCGACGCCGTGCCGCTCGAGATAGGCGACCAGCCGGTTCAAGGTCAGCGCCACGCCATCGCGGATGTAATTATACGAGCTCGCTACCAGAGCGACGCGCAAGGCGCGCGTCTCATCGTTCCGGACGATCGGGCTACTGGTTTGAACCGACACGGCTTTTGAAGATCCCAAGTGCGGCTTTACAAAATGACCGGGGAGTGGCTTTGTCAACCGGGGTCTGATGAACTGAAACAATGGGAAACATTCTGATATCCGGCGCATCCAGCGGTATTGGTGCGGCTTTGGCGGAGGCCTATGCGGCGCCGGGTGTCGAGCTCGTGTTGTGGGGACGCGACCGCGCAAGGCTGGAGTCCGTGGCGGAAAAGTGCCGCGCTCGCGGGGCGCAAGCGGCGACAAGTTGCTTCGATCTGACCGATTTGGAGGCGCTTCATGCTGCGTTGGATATTGCCGCGTGCCCCGATATCGCCATCTTCAACGCAGGATTGGGCGGCAGTGTGCCGCATGACAGGGTCGTGCAAGAGCCTCGCGCCGCCGGCCGCATGGCGATGGTGAACTTTGTTGCGCCGGTGATCGGCGCCAATGCCATGGCGGACAAAATGAGTCGGCGCGGGTCGGGACACATTGTGTTGCTCGGCTCGATTGCAGCGCTATTTCCGCTGCCGATGGCGCCGACCTACACCGGTTCCAAGGCAGGTCTCAAAATGTTTGCGGAAGCGCTGGACGCCCGCATTCGCCGTCTCGGTGTCACGGTAACCCTGGTTTCACCAGGATTTATTGATACGCCGATGAGCCGGACCGTACCGGAACCCAAGCCGTTCCTGATCAATCCGGACAAGGCTGCGTCGGTCATTAAGCGCAAAGTGGCGCGCGGCGCACGCTATGTGATCGTACCGTGGCAATATGTGGCCATCGGAGCACTGTCCTGGCTGGTTCCCAAACCCGTGGTGCGTGCGGTCCTGTCCTGGTTCTGAATTTGCCGTCGGCACTTGCGGCGTTGTATGGTCCGGCCCTCCTCACACACCGGCCCAGGGGGCAGTTCTGTCGGAAAAGCTGCGTACACGGATTGAATCGCTGAGGCAGTTCGCCAAGGCCAAGCTCGATACGCGGCTCGGCCGTGTGGCGCAGCATGGCGTGCGTTGGGGTATTCCGCTCCTGCTCTTCGCGCTGGTCGGTTTCGGACTGACGCGGATCGGCTGGAGCAACATCTATGCTTCGCGTCCGGAGTCGCTGCTGTTCTATCTCGTGCTGGCGTTGCCGTTCTTCGTGCAGCCGATCGGCGATCTCATTCTGTACCGCTATCTGCTCGGCGTCGGACGGGCGTTGCCGCTGTGGATCTTCCTGCGCAAGCGCTACATGAACACGGTGATGCTGGACTATTCCGGCGAGGTCTACCTGTTCTTCTGGATCCGCAAGCGGCTGAAAATCGACGGCACCTTCCTGATGCACGCGGTGAAGGATTCGAGCGTGTTGTCGGCGGCCGGCGGACTCGTCGTGTTGTGGCTGATGTTCGTGATCCTGTTGGTCGAGCACCTCATCACGCTGCCGTCGATCCAGATCGGGCGCTGGCCGCTGTTGCTGATCGGGTCGGTGCCGCTGTTGCTCGGGATCGCGCTGTTCGTCGGCAACCGCAAACTGACGGCGCTGAGCCGCAAGCAGATCGCCATCACCTTTTCCATCCATTTGACCCGCTGCATCGCTTCGCTGGCGCTCGAATTCGTTCTGTGGTGGTTGTCGGGCGCGCTGCCGACGAGCGGCGACTGCTTCAAGTTCGTCGCCTTGCGCCTGTTGGTGACGCGCCTGCCGCTCATCCCGTCGAAGGATCTGGTGTTCGTCGGCGTTGCCATGGCCGCCGTCGGTTCGATGGCGGTGTCGGCGCCGAAAGTCGCTGCCGTGCTGGTGCTGATGACGGTGATCGACAAGATCGAGGATCTCGTCGTGGTCGGCGGACCGTGGCTGTTTCAGCAGGCGCGGGTCCGGCGCAGTGAGGCGGCGTCATGAGCGCAGCGGCTTCGCTGTGGCGGCGCTGGCGCGTCTCGCCATTGTTCTGGATTCTGGTGTTCGCCGCGCTCGCCCGCACGGCCGCGATCTGGTGGGGCTTGCCGGCGTCCGACGGCTGGGACGACGACGGCGTCGCCCCGCGCAATTTTCTCGTCGGGATGATCGAGACCTATACGCCGGGCCATCATTTCACCTATCCGCCGTTTCACATGTTCATCCTGACGGTGCTGTCGCTGCCCGGGATCGTTGCGGCGTTGCTGAACGCGCCGTCGTTCGCGCCGAAGGCCGTCATCGCCGAAATGATTCATGTGCCTTACATGACCTACTTCGCGGTCGTGGCGCGGCTGGTGTCGGTGGCGTTCTCGCTTGGGACCATCGCGGTTGCGGCGAAGATGGGCGCGCTGCTCGGCGGCAAACGGGCCGGATGGCTGGCGGCGGCGGTCTTGGCGCTGAACGGCGGCCTCACCTATTACGGCCAGGTCACCAATCTCGACGGCCCGTCGCTGTTCTGGGCGATGCTGTCGCTGTTTTTGTTCATGCGGGTGATGGTCGAGCACGATCTGAAGCCCGTGCGCTGGGCGTGTCTGGCAGCGGCCGCGGCGGTGGCGACCAAGGACCAGACCTATGCCGTGTTTGTGCTGGCGCTGCCGGCGGGTTTGATTGTCTGGTTCCTCGCCGATGCCTGGGCTCGCGCCAACGCGGTGGCGATCCTGAAACAGCTTGTGTTGTGGGGCGCGATCGCACTCGCGGCCGTGCTGGCGATCGATGGTGCGCTGATCAACCCGCACGGCTTCGCCGATCGCATCGCGCTGCTGTCCGGTTCGGCGAGCCAGGATTATGCCGAGTACCAAACCAATCTTGCCGGCCGGATCGCGGTTGCCAGCGATATGGTGGCGCACTTCTCCCGTTACTATCCGGTGGTGGCGATTGCGTTGATTGTTCTCGGTCTGGTAGTGGTGGCGCGTCGCCGCGGCGGCGAACTGGCGGCGGGGCTGTTGCCGGTTCTGGCAGCGGTTTCATTCACGATCGCGTTCAATTTCGTCGCGCTGCGGACCGAAACCCGATTCGTGTTACCGCAATCAGTGTTCGTGGCTGTGCTGATCGGGCTCGGCGCCGAATGGTTGTTGTCGGTCAGATATCGCCTGGGGCATGCCGCTCTGATTGCAGTGGCAGTTTGGGCTGCGTACGGCGTGATCGGGGTTCATGCCGCGTTCTGGCTCGATCCCCGCTACGATGCAGAAAGTTGGCTTGAGAGTCATATTCGGCCCGGCGACAGGGTTGAAATTTACGGGCTCAATGCGTATTTGCCGCGACTGCCGGCAAACGCTAGGGTCAGCCGAGTCGGTTCGAAGCCGCTCAAAGCCCGCAATCCGTTACCTGAGGTGACGGAGATTTTGCAGCCCTACGGCGCGATTGGTGCCCGGAATCCGCGCTTTGTCGTGGTTACCGGCTTCTGGGTACAGGACTATTTGGCCTCGCGAGGGCCAGTTGCCGAGATAGGGCGGCGCGTACCAAAGGTTCGGGAAGTGGCATTACGAGACGTGGACGCGCGGGGGTTTTTTGGGGCACTCTTCGCCCGGGGGCTTCCGTTCCGGCTGGTGCATCGGTCCGACTATTCTGGTCCGCAAGTGCCTGACCTTAATGCGTATGAGAGCCTGAAACAGAGTGTATATGTCTTTGAAAAAGTACCTGACCGGGCCGCTGCGCCAATTGTCACAGCCCCGAAATCGGCAGCCACAACGTGGCCAAACCCCCTATACCGGCCCTTGCGGGGATGGACTGACACCAGGGCTGGGGCGCCGTTTACCGGCGCCGTCACAAGGACTTGCTTTCGTTTCCTTGGGTTATCATATTGATCGAACTTGGGGTTGGGACGCGTAATGGCATCTGATTTCTCATTGGCGGGCTACATCGTCCGGCGGGCGCGCTTGGTCGGCGGTTCGGTACTGGAGAATGGAAACCCCTTCTTCGCACCGCTGGATCGTCTGCAGGCGGACGCTCGAAGCCATGGCACCGTGCTCACGAGCTTCGCCAACTATGACTATCTCGGCATTTCCGATCACACTGCGATCAAGGATGCTGCCCATGCGGCGCTTGATCGTGTGGGCGTCGGTGCATTGGGTTCGCGGCTTGTCGGCGGCGAGCGCCTGATCCACGCCGACTTCGAAAATGCTCTTGCGGAATTTGTCGGTTCGGAAAGCGCCCTGACGCTGGTCAGCGGCTATCTCACCAACCTGACGACGATTTCGAGCTTGCTCGGCAAGCGCGATCTCATTCTCTACGACGAATTGAGCCACAACTCGATCATGGCGGGCGTGGCGGCGTGCAAGGCCAATGCGGTCGAGTTCCGCCACAACGACATGGAGTATCTGCGCCACGTCCTCAAGACGCAGCGCGCGGAGCACCGTAACTGCCTGATCGTGGTGGAAAGCCTTTATTCGATGGATGGCGACATCGCCAACCTGCCTGAGCTCCTGAAGCTCAAGGACGAATTCAATGCGTGGCTGCTGATCGACGAAGCTCATTCCATCGGCGTGCTCGGCAAGACCGGCCGCGGCATCTGCGAGCATTTTGGCGAAGATCCCAAGCGCATCGATCTCATCATCGGCACGCTGTCGAAGACGTTCGTGTCCTGCGGCGGGTTTATCTGCGGCCAGAAGGTCATTCTCGACTGGCTGAAATACCTGTTGCCGGGCTTCGTCTACAGCGTCGGCCTGCCGCCGGTGATCGCCGCCGCTGCGGGCGCCGCATTGCAGGTGATCAAGGACGAGCCGGGCCGCGTCGGTAAGCTGACGGCCAATGCGCATCGCTTCCTGACGAAAGCCAAGGAAGCCGGTCTGTCGACCGGACCAGCGGAAGGTTATGCCATCGTGCCGGTGATGTTCCCCGACATGAAGTCGACCATGGCGGCCTCGGACTACCTGATGCAGCGTGGCATCTATGCGCCGCCGATCGTGCAGGTGGGCGTGCCGAAGGGTCTGCCGCGCATCCGCTTCTTCATTTCCGCCCGCCACACCTTCGAGGAAATCGACCGCACGATCGAGATGCTCAAGGCGTTCTCCGCCGGATTGGCGAAAGCCCCGGTGCCGCCCGAGCCGGTGCCGGCCTAAGCGGCGTCAGCCGACGGTAAAAGACAAAGACCGGCCGCAGGGCCGGTCTTTTTGTTTTGGGTGTACGGTCCGGATCGGTCAGCCGATTGCTTTTTCGAAGATGCGATAGCGCTTGTTCACGTGGCAGCCGAACGCTTCCAGGATGCGCTTGATCGGCTCGTTGGAGTCGAGAATCCACGACAGTTCGGCGGTCTCGGCGAGCGCCACGTAGTCGGTCTTTTGGCAGGCCTTGATCATCAAGAGCGCGATCACGGCGCCGACCGCGGTGGTGCGGTATTTCCGACGTACACCCATCAGCGCGAGGCGGCCCGATTTCACGTTCTTGGTCTTCAGCCGCCACAGCAGCTTGAAGATGCCGAACGGGAACAGCTTGCCGTTCAGGTCTTTGGTGAACTCGTTGATATTGGGAAGCATCATGGCGACACCGACCGGCTGGCCGTCGTATTCGGCGATCACCAGCGCTTCCGGCTTGAGCACCAGCTTGAACAGCGCGCCGATCTCGGCCAGCTCATCGTAGGTGATCGGCACGAAGCCCCAGTTGTCGCCCCAGGCGTCGTTGATGATGTCGCGGATCAGTTCGATCTCTTTGGGAAAGCTCGCTTTGTCCATGCGGATCGGCCGCAGCGCGAAAGTGCCCTTGGTTTTGCCCTTCTCGATCATCTTTTCGAGCGTGTCGCTGAAGGGCGCTTGCGCCGAGCGCTCGTAGGCCAGCACGTCCTGGGCGGGGGTGTAGCCCTGTTCGCGGATGCGGTTCTGATAGTACGGCAGATGATGGCCCATCAGCACGTTGGGCGGCGTGTCGAAGCCGTCGACCAGAAGGCCGGGCTCGTCCCACATGTTGAAGCTGACCGGGCCGAGCACGCGGCGCATGCCTTCGCCCTTGAGCCAGTCTTCGCCTTTGCGGAGCAGGGCCGCGAACACGTCGGCGTCATCGATCGCTTCGAGAAAGCCGAAATGCCCCGTGGCGTCGTGGTGCTGTTCGAGGTGGAGAAAGTCGATCTGCGCCGTCATGCGGCCGACCGGCTCGCCGTCTTTCAGCGCCAGCCAGAAGCTCGCCTTGGCGTGCTTGAAGAAGGCGTTGTGGTTGGCCTGGAAGTGGGTCTGGCGCTCGATCAGAAGCGGCGGCACCCAGTTGGGGTCGCTGGCATAGAGGCGGTGGGGCAGGCGGTGAAAGGCGCGCCACTCTTTGGCGTCTTCGACCGCTACCACAGTCACGGAATGATCGGCCGCAGGCGTCATGGCTCGCACCTCGATTATGGGGGCGCGCCTCTCTAGGAAAAACGTGACGCAAATACAATCACGATGTTGCTCCACACGCTCCCGCGCTGCGTCCCGCGGGAGTGGTGGACCGCCTCATTCGGCGGCAACGTGCACGTGGTCGGTGCTGCCGCCCATCAGCCAGGCATTCAGTTTCGCAGTCGCCCCGATCAGCCAGCGCCGCAGCGCCGAACGGGGGCGGAAATGCGAAGCGAATTCCCGGTTGATTTCCAGGGGACGCCAGTAATTGGTGTGCCAGTCCCTGAAGCTATCAGCGAGCTGGCGCTCTTGCTGCGGATGAATCGCAAGGAACGCGCAGTTGCATTCGGCGCGAATCTGCACCCGTCCCGAGGGCTCGAACTTGAAACTATGCCGGCTCGGCATATGCGTAAGCCAATCGCCCCTGAAATTGAATTCTTCGGGGCGGGTGCGAAGCGATCCCATCAGTGGATTGACGTCTAGGTAAGCCATTACCCTTCTCCATACCGATCTTGCCCGACTATTCCAGGCCAAACCGCAACGAGCCATCCGGCTCGCCAGTTCCGTCCGCTGGAGATTGAATTGTCGAACTTCAAAGCACACGAAGTTGCTCGGCGTCGGAAAACCGCGCCGGCGTTGTCGTTTGCAGTGCTTACAGGCGAAGAACGCCTACTTCTTCACGAAGGCGCGGATGGCGGCTTCGGCGGAGCCGAGCAGGGCGGCGTAGGGATGAATGATCACCTTGGTCGGCACGATTTGGACATAAGAGTCGAACCGGCCCTTTTCCTCGAAGCAGCGGCGGAAGACGCCGTTGTTGAGCTGGGTCAGCAGCTTCGGAGCGATGCCGCCGCCGAGATAGATGCCGCCGCGGGCACCGAACGCCAGCGCCATGTCGCCGGCAAAACGGCCGTAGATACCGAGGAAAACTTCAAGGGCGCGTACCGAGACGGGGTCGGTATGCGCGACCGCGGCGGTGGTGATTTCTTCCGGCGTCAGGTCGACCGGTTCGACCGCGCCCGCCATGCGCTGCAAGGCCCAGTGGATGTTGACGAGGCCGGGGCCGGACAGCACGCGCTCGACCGACACGCGCGGATAGCGCTCCGAGAGCACGCGCAGGATTTCGAACTCGGTGCCGTCGACCGGGGCAAAGGCGATGTGGCCGCCTTCGGTGACCATCACCGCGCTGGAAAAGGCATCGCGCACCAGCGCAGCGACGCCCAGTCCGGTACCAGCGCCCAGAACGCCAACCGTCTCGCCCGGAATGCCGGGATGCTCGCCGCCGATGGTGGCAAGATCGTCGCCCTTGAGATGTTCGACCGCATAGCCGAGCGCGGCGTAGTCATTGATCAAACGCGCACAGCCGAAGCCCTTGCCGCGTAGCACCGCTTCGTCGAGCACCCATTGGCCGTTGGTCAGCTTGACTTTGCCGTCCTTGATCGGGCCAGCCACAGCCACGACGATCGCGTCCGGCATCTTGCCGCCGGTTTCGTTGAGATAGAGATCGACCACACCCTCGAAGGTCGGGTGTCCGGTGCGCGGCAGGCTTTTGGGCTCGCTGATCACGGGACCGGAGAGATCGGCCACCGCCAGCCGCACATTGGTTCCGCCGATGTCGCCGACCAGGCAGGTCTTGGGGGTGTTGGACATGGATGTTCCTCCCGGTACGGTTGCAATCTGCGCGTAGGATCTACAGAACACCACTCTGACAGCGCTGTCTATGCCCGTCGCCGAGGCAGTAAACGGTCAATCGTCGCAAGCGCGACGCTATTCGTGCCGCAGGGCTTCGATCGGGTCCATCCGCGCCGCCCGGCGGGCCGGGAAATAGCCGAATGCCACGCCCACGCCGGCCGAGAACAGCACGGCGATGAACACGATCGAGGGCTGGAAAACAAACGGCAGCTTCAGAGCGGCCGTTCCCGCCCACGCTCCCAAAAGGCCGAGCGCGATGCCGACAATGCCGCCGAGCGCCGAGAGCACCACGGCCTCAATCAAAAATTGCAGCAGCACGTCGTGTTCGCGGGCGCCGATGGCGAGGCGAATGCCGATCTCGCGGGTGCGCTCGGTCACCGACACCAGCATGATGTTCATGATGCCGATGCCGCCGACCAAAAGGCTGACCGCCGCGATGGCCGCCAGGAACGCTGTCAACACGCCGGTGATCGACGACAGCATGTTGCCGATCTCGCGCAGGTCCTGGACGTCGAAATTGTTCGCCTGGCCGGCATTGAGATGGCGCCGGATGCGCATCACCTGTTCGATCTGCTTCTTGGCCTCGGGGATGCCGGCCTCGTTCTGCACCTCGACCATGATGTAGTAGGCGAAATTGTTGCCGGTCAGGCGCCGCTGCACGGTGCGGATCGGCATGATGACGTAATTGTCCTGGTCCTGGCCGAAGGTGTCGCGGCCTTTGGCCTGCAACAGGCCGACCACGTCGCAGGTGATCTTGCCGAGGCGGATGCGCTGGCCGACCGGATCCTGACCGCCGAACAATTCGCGCTTAATGGTATCACCAATCACGCAGACGGACTTGCCGGTGCGGTCTTCGGCTTCGTTGAAGGAGCGGCCGGAGACGATCTTCCAGCTTCTGGCTTCGAACCATTCGGTTGAGCCGCCGTTGACGGTGGTGGTGTGGCTGCGATTGCCGAGCACGGCGGCGACGCTGGTCTGATTGACCGGCACGACGTGCTTGAGGCTGAGGACCTCGCGGCGCAACGCGTCGGCGTCGCTGATCTGGAACGCCGGCGCATCGGTGGAGTCGCCGCCCTGGCGGCGCTGGCCCGGGGTGATGAACAGAAGATTCTTGCCGATCGAGGAAACGGTGTTGGTGACCGACTGGGTGGCGCCGTTGCCGAGCGTCACCATGGCGATGACCGCGCCGACACCGATGACAATGCCGAGGGTGGTCAGCGCCGCGCGCATCACGTTGTTGCGGATCTCGCGCAGGGCGAGGAGGAAGGCGTTGCCGATCATGCGGCTGCTCCGCTGTCGGAGTGGATTTTGCCGTCGCGGAAGCGCACCTGCCGCTTGGCGTAGGCGGCGATGTCTTCTTCGTGGGTGACGAGCACGATGGTGATGCCGCGTTCATCGTTGAGACGGCGCAATAGCGTCATGATTTCGTGGCTCATCGCGGTATCGAGATTGCCGGTCGGCTCATCGGCGAACACCACGGCGGGCTCGCTGACCAGAGCGCGGGCGATGGCGACGCGTTGCTGCTGGCCGCCGGAGAGCTGCGCCGCGGTATGATGGCCGCGATCGCCGAGGCCCACTTGCTGCAATGCGGCAGCC
The DNA here is from genome assembly GCA_023259375.1 of Alphaproteobacteria bacterium. Classification (GTDB taxonomy): domain Bacteria; phylum Pseudomonadota; class Alphaproteobacteria; order Micropepsales; family Micropepsaceae; genus Rhizomicrobium. The sequence goes on along the minus strand of JAHFQC010000045.1, from coordinate 8,960 downwards.
GAACGCCGGTGACGTTCCTTGCGGCCCATGCCGCGATAGATCAGCGGCAGTTCGAGATTTTCGATTGCCGTCGTGCGCTTCAACAGATTGAAGCCCTGGAACACGAAGCCGATATAGTACCGGCGCAAGAGGGCGCGCTGGTTGCGGCTCAAGGTGCCGACGTCCTGGCCCATGAAGTGGTAGTGGCCCGAGGTCGGCGCATCGAGGCAGCCGAGGATGTTCATCGCCGTCGATTTTCCCGAGCCCGACGGCCCCATCACGGCGACGAATTCGTGCGCATTGATGGTGAGATTGATGCCGTCGAGGGCGGCGACCATGGCTTCGCCTTCGCCGTAGAGCTTTTTGACGTCTCTCAGCTCGATCAGTGCGTCGCTCATCATCAGCCCACGGAGACGGAGGCGCCGCCGGACTTGCTCGAGCTGTCGGTGATGACCTTGTCGCCGGGCTTGAGGTCGCCTTTGAGCATCTGGGTGGAATGGCTGTCGGTGCCGCCGAGCTTCAGGTCATGCGGCTTGAGGCGGCCGTTTTCGAGCGTCCACACCCGCCCGAGACCGACGCCGGTCGGAGCCGGGGGCATACCAGCCGTCAGGGCCGGCAGCGGCACGAAGCGCAGCGCCGCGTTGGGGACGGTGACGCTCTTGGGCAGCCTGCCGGTGAGGATCTCGGCGGTGGCCGTCATACCCGGTTTGAGCAGCAGCTTGGCATTGTCGACCAGAAGGATGCCCTTGTAGGTGACGACGTTCTGCACCGTGGTCGAGTTGGTGCGCACCTGGATCATCTTGGCCTTGAATTTGTGGTCGGTGTAGGCGCCGACGGTGAATTCGGCCTCGAGACCGGCCTTGGCGGTGCCGACGTCGGCTTCGTCGATGTCGACGTCCAGTTCCATCTGGGTGAGGTCGCTGGCGATGGTGAACAGCACCGGCGTCGAGAACGCGGCTGCCACGGTCTGTCCCTTGGAAACCTTGCGGTCGAGCACGACGCCGTCGATCGGCGCATAAATAGTGCACTTCTCCAGCTGAGACTCGTATTGCTTGACCTGGGCGGCCGACTGCGCGACGCCGCCTTGCGCGCGCAGGAAATCGGCTTTGGCGTTGTCGTAGTCCTGCTGGCTGATGTCGCCGGTTTTGATCAGGGAGGTATAGCGCTTGTACTTGGCCTCGGACGAAACCCTGGACGCCTCCTGCTGCATCAGCGTGGCGCGGGCCTGATCGAGCTGGGCCTGGATCTGTTCGGTGTTGATTTGGGCCAGCTTCTGGCCCTTGGTGACGTGGTCGTTATAGTCGACATAGAGGTCGTCGATACGGCCGGAAACTTCGGCACCGACATCGACCGAAACGCGCGGAGCAAGCGTTCCTGTGGCGCTGACCGACAGTGTCAGGGCGCCTTCGCCGACCGTCTGGAATTCGTAGTTCGGCTTGGGCTTGTTGAGCATGCCCCAAACGACGAACACGCCGACGACCAATACGCCGCCGCCGACCCACCACATCCAGGGACGGATACGACGCTTGGATTTGGTCGGTGTGAGCCCCAGTCTGTCGCCAATGGCAGGACCGGATTGCGTTGTTTTGGGTTGATTGTTCAAAGCCCCCTCCGAATACAGACTGCACCCACAAATAGGTGGTGCTGACCAAATGTGTAGGCCTTCTCCGTCAATTTAATGTCTCCGCGGCCATTTGGCAGATCCCGGGCCTTGCCGGCAGGTTAATGGATGCCGCGCTGTTCACCCTTCATTACACACGTTCCAGACTAAGAGTGGGCGCAACCGACACGCTCGACGATAGATAAAATTGATCCTGGCAGAGTTAACGGCGGGCCGGGTCGGTTTTGGGATCTAGACATGTGCGCAATGGCGGCGTTCCGGGAACGCAAGGAAGTCCGAAGTTTCCATAAGCTCAGGCGGACGAATTCCGGCCGGGTGCTCAATCTGATCAATTTGACCGACGCAGCGCTGCAGGCGACCCCGTCCCACGGCAAACCGCAGGTGACGGTCAAGCCATTGTTTTACAACAATACTCTCAACTACACGATCTTCACCAAACATAACCTCAGGGACAACGAACGCGACTTGTTCGCACGCTCGGTCCATGTCGCGACCAAGATTTTCCTGCCGTTCGATCCCCGCCGGCTGGAAATCGGGGGGCGGTCGTTCTTCATCGAGGAATACCTGTTCAAGGATCACCTGCGCGAGCTTCTGCACCTCGACCTGACGACCGGCGACAAGGAAGTGCTGCACGACATCAAGGTGCTGGAAGCCTTGAGCCGCTCGCCGACGCTCGATGCCTTCATCGTCACCGAATGCCTCCGGGCCGACGGCCTCAGGGTCGAGCCGGCCTTCTTCGCCGAGAGCTACGGGCTCGCCACCAAGACCACGGCCGACGTCTTCGATGTGTTCAAGCCGCTGGTCCAGAAGGCGCTCGGCAAGTCCGCCTCGCCCGAGGAGATGAGCCGGTTCGTCGATCAGGTGTGGAACGTGACCAACGCCACGACCGACAACCTCTTCCTCGAAGCGCTGCAGATCCCGCGCTCGGAATGGGCGGACGTGATCTTCGCCTGGAAGGCGCTGATCTATTACGACCTGGTTTCGCGCGGTACCCACGACCGGCTCGAGCGCGTGCTCAAGGTTCTGCACGGCACCAAGCCGAAGCTGCGCCTGTCAAGCGCCGATCTCGCCCATATCGAAGAGCTGAAGCGTGAACTGGCCCGCAATCTCTACAAGCTGCACGACGGCTCGACCGGCTATATCCAGAGTGCGTTGCAGCGGCTGGTATCGGCGATCATCGGCAACTCGGACGCCGGCGAAATCTCGGAATCGCTGCGCAGCATGGCGCGCAACATCTCGAGCGTCGGCATGAACGTGGTGCTGTTCGATCAGGTGACGAGCTATTTCCTCTATCTCTTCCCCAAGCCGACGGTGAACCACGTCGATCCCGAAGACCTCGAGAGCGAGCTGTCCAATCTCTGCGAAATCGTCGCCCTCAGGGACGGGGAATAGGGCGAAAGCTCAGAACACGTAGCTCGACAGCAGCAGACTCGTCTCCGACGCCGAGACGCCGGTGATCTGGCGGATGCGGTGAAGCACGCGGTCGAAAGTCTGCAGGCTGTCGGTCGTGAGTTCGATCACCATGTCCCAGCGGCCGTTGGTGGTGTGCACGGCGCGCACTTCGGGGAATTTCTTCAGCTCGTCGACAATGCGGTCGGAGCGCTCGCCCTCGATCTCGATCAGCATGATCGCGCGGATGGTGCCGGTGTCGGGCTTGGCGCGCACCGTGAAGCCTTCGATGCTCCCCGTCGCGATCAGGCGGGCGATACGGTTCTGCACGGTGCCGCGCGAGACGCCGAGCCTCTTGGCCAAGGTCGCGACCGGCAGGCGGGCGTTGTCGCGCAACAGGCTGACAAGGTGACGGTCCGTATCGTCCATGGTTCTGCCGAAATGCCAGTTCCTCTTGTCAGATTGCCAGAAAATGGAGCAATTCCCAACATCTTGCTGGCTTTTTGTTAGCATCCGGGCAGAGCAGGATATCGGTCAGAATCTCTTGCAGGGAACGAAATGGCCTTTACGCCCAAGCTGTTGATGGTCGACCCGTCACATTTCGAGGTGTCCTACGTGATCAATCCCTGGATGAAGCCCGGGGCATGGCACGAGGACCCGGCCGGTCATTTGCGCCAAGCCCAGGCCTGTTCCGCCGCCCTGCATCAGTCGCTGGTCGACGCGGGCGCTGATGTCGTGATGGCGCCGGGCGCTCCCGGTCTGCCCGACATGGTGTTTCCCGCCAACGCGGCCGTGGTGCTCGACCGCCGCGCTATCGTGGCCCGTTTTGCCTGTGACGAACGCCGCGGCGAGGAGGAGCTGTTCCTCAAACTGTTCCGCTCCTACGAGGCGCGCGGCCTGTTCGACACCGTGGTGCAGTACCCTGAAGGCATCTTCCAGGAAGGCGCCGGTGACGCCCTTTGGGACGATAGCCGTCAGCAGTTCTGGGCCGGCTACGGCCAGCGTTCGGCCAAGGCGTCGCTGCAGGTCACGGAAGACTTCTTTAACGTGCCGGTGGTGCCGCTGGAGCTCATCAATCCGCGCTTCTATCACCTCGACACCTGCTTCCTGGTGCTGTCGGGCGGCGAGATTCTCTATTACCCGCCGGCATTTTCGGCCGAGGGCAAGGCGCTGATCGAAGGGCTCGCCGGCAAGGAAAACGTGCTCGAAGCGACCGACGAGGATGCTGCGGCGTTCTCGGTCAACGCGGTGAATTTCGGCAAACAAATCGTGATGGCGCGTCCGCCGGCTTCGCTCAAGGCGCGGCTGGAAGAGCGCGGCTATCGTGTGCGCAGTGTCGACCTCGATCCATTCATCCTGTCGGGGGGCGGGGCCTATTGCATGACGTTGCGGCTGAACCGCTCTAGTGCGGCAGCGGCGCAGAAGGCTGCTGCCGAGTAACCCGTTGATCGGGAGATGGCGATGGATAAGGCTTTCAACGCTCCGTCGGAGCGTCCCGTTCGCACGACCAAAGAGTACATCGCGCTCGAAGACGTTTACGGCGCGATGAACTACAAGCCGCTCGATGTTGTCCTCGCGCGCGGCGAGGGCGTCTATGTCTGGGACGTGGAGGGACGGCGCTATCTCGATTGCCTGTCGTCCTATTCCGCGGTCAATCAGGGCCATTGCCATCCGAAAATCCTGGCGGCCTTGACCGAACAGGCGGCGAAGCTGTCGATCACCTCGCGCGCCTTCCGCAATGATCAGCTTGGCCTGTTCTACGAAGAGCTTTGCGCGCTGACCCATTCGCACAAGATGCTGCCGATGAATTCCGGCGCCGAGGCGGTGGAGACGGCGCTGAAGGTCGCGCGCAAATGGGGTTACGAGGTGAAGGGCGTGCCGTCGGGCGCGGCCGAGATCGTCGTCGCCTCGGAGAATTTCCACGGCCGTACGCTGGCCATTGTCGGCTTCTCGACCGATCCTCACTCGCGTGCCGGCTTCGGCCCGTTTGCGCCCGGCTTCCGCATCGTGCCCTATGGCGATGCTGCCGCGCTCGAAGCTGCGATCAATCCCAATACGGTCGCGGTTCTATTGGAGCCGATCCAGGGCGAAGCCGGCGTGATCATCCCGCCGCCGGGTTATCTGCAAAAAGCCCGTGCTCTGTGCTCGGAGCATCGCGTCATTCTCATTCTCGACGAGATTCAGACTGGCCTGGGGCGCACCGGCAAACTTCTGGCCGAAGAACACGAAGGCGTCGAGGCAGACTTGACACTGGTCGGCAAGGCGTTGTCGGGCGGCTTCTATCCGGTATCGGCGGTGCTTTCGAACCGTGAGGTGATGGACGTGTTGAAGCCGGGCGAACACGGCTCGACCTTCGGCGGCAATCCTCTCGCCTGTGCGGTGGCGCGGGCAGCGCTCCGTGTGCTGATCGAAGAGGACATGATCGGCAACGCCGCGCGGATGGGTGCCTACCTGCTTGACGCCTTGGAGTCGATCCGCTCCAACCGGATCGCTGAAATCCGCGGCCGCGGGCTGATGATCGCGGTCGAGCTTCATCCCGATGCCGGTGGTGCGCGAAGCTATGCGGAAGAACTGATGCGGCGCGGCATTCTGTGCAAGGAAACCCATGGCGATATCCTGCGCATCATGCCGCCGCTGGTCATCACCCGCGAGCAGATCGACGAAGCGATGCCGGTGTTCCACTCCGTATTGACGGGCTAGCCTTCCTCAGCCGGCACGTTCTTGAGATCCCATCCGATCGCGGCGACGTGTCCGTCTTCGAGCTTCAGATAGACGGCGCCTTTGCGGTCGAGCGCGACCGGCTGGAAACGCATGAAGGTATCGCCGGCGTGACAGGCAAAGAGGGCGCGCGTCGCCTCCGTGCAAGTGGCCACGCCTTGGTAGCCGTAGCCGGCGTCCCACAAAACCGCGGGCGCATTCGCGGCCGCGCCGCCGATGTCCATCCCGAATTTGCTGCCGCTGATCAGGGTACCGTGGTTGGCAGCCTCCGGTCCGGCGGTAATAGTTTGTGCTGTCGCACAGGCGGCAAGAACGGCCGTGGCGATCACAAGGCACTTCGTCATGGCAACACCCCAAGCGCAAAACCCGCCGAAGTGTTGCGCAACCCGCTGCGCCTGAAAAGTAGTTGGACAAAAAGTATGCGGCACTCACGGAATCTTTGGGTGAATTCCGTTGGGGCGGCGGAAACGCGTGCGTGCGATACACCAAGGCGCGGAGGGACTGTTACGTCCGGTCCGCGCCTTCCTTACGCCCGCACCAAATCTAGTTCTGGGCCGTCTTTACCGGCGTTTTCGCTGCGGCGTGTTTCTTCTGGATGTCGAGCGAGCCGTGCTGCTCTACCGGCGGGCAGGCCTGCGTGTTGGCGGCGACGTGGCGGCGGTGGTGATGGCGGCTCGCCATATGCTTCTTCTTCGCGGCCTGGTCGGCGAGGAATTTGTCGACCTTGTCGTTGGCCTGTTGTGCCAGGGTCGTGGCGTCCTGCGCCGACTTGCCGGCGCTGTCGGCACTGGCCTGGGCGCGGTCGGCGGCGCTCTTGGCGGACTTGGCGTCGCTATCGGCGAGATCGGCAGTGGCCTGGGCGTGCTCGACGGATTCGCGCGTGGCGCATCCGGAGAGCAATGTGCCCGCTCCGATCAACGCGGCCAACGAAACGGCTTTAATGACATGCATGGCGGTATCTCCCTAACTCGCTAGGGCCAACATGACACCGTCAATCGCCGCGGGCGTGTGATAAGGCGGGGGCAGGAATGGGACGCTCAGAGGCCGTTCGGCCGCAGCGGAATCCTCAGACCACGACCGGCTTGAGGTCGCGCGGGGCATAGGCGCTGAAGATCACGAGATGATCGACATGCTCGTTGTCGGGTCCGAGTGGCAGCACGACGCTTTCGAAATAGGCGAAGGTGGCGCAGCTAAAGTCCTTGCCCGCCCAGCCGCGGATGGCGAACGGCGTGCCGGTCTTTTGGATGCATTGGTAGGCGGTGAAAAACGGTTTGCTGTAGGGCGAGACGTTGGCCGGATCGCTCAGCCGCCGGCCGGTGTAGGGCAGGACATAAGCCATGCGCTGGGTCTCGCCGACATAGCGGTATTCGAAGTCGGCGCCGTCGTCGATCACTTTGAGGATGATCATGTAGGGCTGAAACGGCGCCAGGGCGCGCGGATCGAGATCCTCGCGGGCCGGAAAGCGCCGCGTCCCGCACAGTGTTCGCCAATAACCGACCGCGCGCCGCACCAGCGGATTTTCCAGTTCGTCGAGCGCGACGGGGGTAAAGGACGTGATGTCCGGGCACTCGCCGGAATCGGAAGACGCGACAGCCATGCCTTAATCCATCCGCGATCGCGCTGCGGAAAGCAAGGAGATTGCGGCGTTTTCGCCACATCTGCCGCGTGGCGAACCATGATCGTTGGGGCAAAAAACCGTTCGCAGGCGGGGCTGGCCGCGCAGATATTCTCCCTAGGTAAGGAAAGGAAAGTGCGCCATTGATCTACGTCAATTGGTTAGTCGAGGCGGGCGGGCAATGATAGAATAATGCTGGAATGAGGTCTGCGACTAGCAAATGCTAAAATCGTCCGAGCGCGACACCGGTGTCGTTATTCCTGGACATGAGGAAGGGGCTACACCCGCCGCGCCGCATCCGGATGCGTCAGCGAACCGATGGTCCGGAAGCTGTTTGGGCGAGTCGCATGTGGCGTATCTCGATCTTGCGGCGGAGGTCGAACGGCGGCGCGAGGCGGGAGAGACTTTTTCGCCGGTTTACCGGATTTACCTGCGCGATGGGACCGGTACCGTGATGTCTGGCCACACCGTCGCGATCGAGAGCGATACGGAAGCCATGCGCGTTGCGGCAATTCTATGCCATGCCCGTAAAGACGCCGCCGCAAGGTTCGAGATCTGGAAGGGCGAGATGATGCTGGCGTTCGACGGCAGCGACACAAAACCCGCAACCCGGCTGTCGCAGCAGTTCCAGCACGCCGCAATCGACCAAAGGCAGCTCGCGGACGGCGGACGTGCCTGGGCAAAGCGCCACGCCCAATAGACGCCGTTATGTCAGTCCCGGTACCAGCGTTCCCGGTTTGGGAGCGTGGCGGGGCTTTTTCAGATGCTCTTTGGAAGGCAAGCCGACGCTATCGGCCAAGGCATAGGTTTGATCGCGCAGATATTGCATCAGTGCGGCGCGATCGCGGATCACGGCCAGTGATTCATAAGGAATGACATCGCCAACCCCGGCGCGCACTTCGCTGCCGATCTTGTTGTGCACCTCGTAGAACAACAGCGACAAGCGCAGGGTCAGCGAGAAATGGCTGACGAGCTGAAACAGCAGCGAATTCTGGCCGGCGAAATAGAGCGGGGCGACGGCCGCGTGCGTTTTTGTGACGATCCCGGCGGTGAAGGTTTTCCAGTCGGTGTCGATCGCCCGCCGCGCATACCATTTCGGCGTCGTCGACACCGCGCCCGACGGGAAGATCAACAAACATCCGCCCGCCGCGACATGCTCCTTGGCGCGCTGGCGCGAACGCAAGTTGGTTTTCAGCGCTTCGTCGGTTTCGTTGAAGTCGATCGGCAGGAGATAGGGCTGCAGTTCCTCCGCGCGCGCGATCACCGCATTGGTCAGCACCTTGAAGTCGGGCCGGGCGCGGCCAACGACGGCGCAGGAGACCAGGCCGTCGAGCACGCCGAACGGATGGTTGCACACCACCACCAGCGGCCCGGTCTTGGGCCATGCCGCCAGCTTGTCGGCGTCGTAGGAAACCTTCAATTCGAGCAGGCGCAGCGCGGCGTCCCAGAAATTCTCGCCCGCGACGGGGTGGGTGGCGTAGCACTCGTAAAGCCAGCGCAAATAGGGCTGGCCGGTCGCCCGTTCGATGGCGTGGATGACGAAGCGCTTGAACGGCGGGTCATGGGGATCGGCGTACGAGAACTCGTCGGCTCCGACCGCATGTCCCATCTCGTCACCCCTTCCGCAAACCGCTCCAG